>CAYUKW010000040.1:0-6331 GCA_964445395.1 uncultured Candidatus Saccharibacteria bacterium | reverse complement strand
ATCGTGCCGGACATAGGGAACTAACAGCGTATTTTTCAATTTTAAAGACGCGTTCAGCTTTTCAATCTCCCAGGGATGCCCGCCGACCAGTAAAAACAGATATTCATCGCCTAGAAAATCAGCGGCAGCCGGAAGCAGATCGCCTCCTTTCCATGCATAGAAAAGAAAACTGCCGGTATATGCGATAATTTTCTTATCCGCCGGGAGCCCTAATTTTTCCCGCGCCGCCGCTTTGGAGATATCGATATCAAATTCACCGATATCGACCGCGTCCGGCATCACCGAGATCTTTCCGGCGGCAAATCCCGATGCCACCAGATTCGCCTTCGTGAAACTGGTCAGCACTATCAGCCGATCAGCGCGGCCCACTACATATCGGTATCTCCGGCTCATTTTTTCCGGCAACGCATGCAATTCCAGAACAGAATGCCTGAAAAAGAGGGCGGCCAATTTTTCGCGCCCATATAAAATATCATACGGCCGGAATAATAAATACCATTTAGCCATGATTAAAAAAGTAAGCGCGGATATCGCAAAACCGATCCCGGCAACGTCAAAATTGACGAAATCCACGCAAGGTATCCACGTCAGCTTAAAAACTCTTTTTATTTTATAAAATTCCAACGGGTCGTGCCGGAGATCGTTCCAGCGGCGCGGGACAAGCAACTCCACTTCAACCCCCCGATGCGCGAAAGCTTCGCACATTTTCATTATCTGAATTCCGTGCGCTTTTTCAGTAGGCAATCTGATGTTAGCGATATAGACAAGTTTCATGACAGTATCTTTACTAATTCCCGAGCGCTGCTGCGCCAGGAAAAGATCTTGCAGCGCTCCAGTCCCCGCTTCATCAGCTCACTTTTTAGGTGCTGATCGCTGAGGACTGCGAATGTTTTGGCGGCGAGCAATCCCGCATCATGCGGATCAACCAATAAAGCGGCGCCATCAGCCACTTCCGCCATGACCGGCAAATCAGACGCGACCACCGGCGTGCCGCACTTCATAGCCTCAATGAGCGGCAGACCGAACCCCTCCAATAAGGAAGGAAAGAGCAGCGCGTCAGCCAGATTATAAACCGCGGGCATATCATTTTCATCTATATACGGAGCGATGATGACATCGCCGCGCAAATGTAAGTCGTCAATTTTAGATTCGATGAGCGCATCATATGCAGGCAGGTGCCTGCCGCCGACAATAACTAATTTATGGGGCAATCGGTTATGCGTTTTGAGAATAAAAAACGCGTCAAGCAACGTTTCGATATTCTTATGGGGATCAAGCCTGGAAACATCCAACAGATAGGGAACCGCGATGCCGTATCTGGTGCGCAAATACTCTTTTTGATCCTTCTTTTCCGCCACAGAAAATAATCTGAAGCTTTCGGCTGCGCCGTTGTAAATTGAAAATACCTTGCGCGGCTGCATATGATAATAACCAATGATGTCTTCCCGGGCAGCTTTGGAAACGGCGATCACCGCATCTAAAAAATATTTTCCTGCATATTTTAGAAAAAGGTCGATCAGCCTGACATCCGCTGGCATAGCCACTGCATACGCTGCATTTTCCGGGGCGTCATGTTGCCACAGAATGAATTTCTTGGCGTTCAAAAACCAAAATCCTGGATAGACATTGCGGTTGAAAATCACCGCATCAAATTCTTCCCGATTGGCAAGAAAGAAAATAAAATACGATATCAGCGTGGAAAAAATCGGGGTCTTATAAACCCTGATTTCGATGTTCCGGATTTTTCTCGCCGTCGGATGTCCGCACAGCCCTTCTTTTCTGATCAACGTCAGTTCTATCTGATCCGGAAAATCAATAAGGAGCTGTTCCACCAATTTTTGGATCACAATCGCCGTACCCTTGGCCTGCCGGGAAAAATCTTCACTAAAAAAAGCAACCTTCAGTTTTTTACCCCCCGTGTTCATTTAAAATATAACTCTAGCGCCACCCGTAAGGATTCAACTATATCCTCCAGAGAGCTCTTCGAAGCTCCGCCGTGCCGCTCCAGAAATTGAATCGGCACTTCTTTTATTTTCGCGCCATTGCGGTACATCTCATACAATAATTGAATCTTGTACGCATGGCGGCGGGAACGTATCTTATCGGCGCTCAGTGACAATTTATCATAAAAACCGGCAACCCTCGTAAGCTTAAAGCCCGAGGTATTATCATGCGTCGGCAGATGGAGGATCCATTTTATAAAAAGACTGCCGAATCGGCTTAAGAGCTTCCGGTACCATGCCCATTCTTTCGGAATGCTTCCTCCGGCGACATACCGGGAACCGATAACATAATCAAATCCATTATCCAGCTCCGCCGTTAAACGCTTGATATCTTTCGGATCGTGCTGAAAATCGCCGTCAAACTCGATGACAGCTCCCGCCTGCAGATTCCGCACCGCATAATGCATCCCATCGATATATGCCATGCCCAGTCCCCGTTTTTCTTTTTCCACCAATAAAAACACATTGGAATACTCGCTCATCTTGCGTCGGACCTCATCCAGGGTCCCGTCCGAAGAATTGCCGTCGACAATCAGGATCTTCATCGCATGGCTCTTTATCAATTTAAATTCAGCCTCCAGAGCGTCAATCAGCGAGGCGATGGCCCGAACTTCGTTATACGTTGGAATAATGACGACTATATTCATAATTTATTGATGCAATCGATACAATTCTACCGCAGGTCCGAATTGCTGTATAGCAAACAATCCAAAGGGATTATCCAACAGCTGTCCTATAGCTATTGAATATGTCTCCTGGGAATTTCCGTATGCACCGATCAGATCCCCTGTCCGCGCAAGCGCCTGCATACTGCCGAATTGGCCTGGATTTCTTTGGGAATCGCTGTCGCTCATGACCAGATATTGATATGCATGGGATTTGGCATATTCCAGCGCATGGCTGTAAAAGGATGAACTACTGACAGAATAGAGATTCAGCGCATGATACGACGGCACATTCGCAAATCCCCGCTCTTCCGCCGCATCAATGCTCCGCAGCGAAGCGCTGTCAATCGCCCGCTGTTCCGCGATCGCATCAGGGTTGGACGCAAGCCTCATCAGCCGCGCATATACGATGATCCTTGAACCTGCGGGAATGTTCTCCTCAATCCATTGCCGCAAAACAATCCGCGAATCGTTCTTCGACGCAAGATAGCCGAACCGCAAGGCAAATACCAGCGGAATAATGAGAATGACTGCCGGGAGAATGGAGCTCTGCCGAGCGAAAATATATTCAGATGATTTCGCAATGCCATAACCGGCAAGAATGCATAAAAATGGGATAAGCGGCAGCGCAAAACGATATTCAAAGCGGAACAGCATATAGAATACGATGCTATAGCCGCAAATGAACGCAATGAATATTCCTGCCGTTCTTTTTTGAAATCGCCATACCATCGCCAGACCGATAACGGAAAAAATTCCAACGGTCATATCAGACAAAAAAACCGGCTTTAAAAACAGGATCGCGCTTGATACTGCCCCGAAGAATGTTTTGACCTGCTGCGCCGTGACATCGCCGGTAAAACCGAAACTTCTCGGATACAGCAGATTCGGCAGTAACGCCAAAACCACAAAAAGTGCCGTACTCAGAAGGATATTGCGGTACATCATCAATTCCCTGACTGATTTCCGGTCATACAGAAAATACCAGAGCGCGATCAACGGCGTGAAAAGCGCCACAATCGGACTCACTCCCATGCCGATACCCGCGGTGATAATCGAAAAACAATAGCGTCTTTCCATTTTCCAATTTTCCTTGGTGAGAAAATAAAATCCGAGCGCGTACATGAACGAAATCGGCATCCAATGCCTGCCGGTGAACGAAAAAAGGATATGCGCAAGGCTCGTAGCCAACAGGGCCGCGGAAATCAAGGCGGCTTTCGTGTTCCTGAACAGCGATAAAGAAATCTCATATACCAACCACACCGAAATCGTCCCGAATATGATATTTATAAATCGGGCGATCAGAAAAAATTGATCAATGTGCGCCATCAGATAATAGGAAAATTGCGCGGCGCCGCCCTGGAACAGCATGGAGTGCGCCAGGCCAAGAAATCCGAACGGAATCAGGTAGAGATATGACAGATACGGCGGATAGTAAAGTACGCGGCTGAAATCAGCCACATGCAGCGCCGGCAGCACGGTTTTCAGCTGCAGCATCAGAAGGGTCGCGAGCGTAAAGGGAGGCTCGTCATCGACAACCTGCAACGGCAATCCGTAACGGATACCCGAAAGGCGGATTGCAAATGCGAACAGCAAAATGGACCACAGCGCGATGCGGACACGGGATGTATTTTTTAAAAAAGAAAGATTATACATGCGTCTTCAAAACTAAAGAGGCGAGCGCCTGCTTATAACGGGAAAGGTATTCTCCTTTCGAAGGAAGAGATTGCGCCACCTTTATCGCCTCATCTTTTAAAGAATCCTTTTTTGCTCCATTTTCCAGCAATTGCAGCATCGCTGTCTCCAATTCCTTAACATCGTTCACTGCAATAACTATACCATCAAGATCATTAATCAATAATTCCCCCGCCAGACCTACGTCCGTCATAATGACCGGCGTTCCGGCCGCCATCGCTTCAACGACCGTACGCCCATAGCCTTCATAATTGGAAGTCAGCAGGAATAGATCGGCAGTCTTATAATAAGAAATCAAATCATCGGACCAAGGTTCAAAAGTGACGCTTCCGGCAATCTGCAGCTTTTGACATGCGCCCTTTAACTTTTCCCGCTCCGGTCCGTCACCGACAATCAGGAGCAAGGGATTCATCGGCAATTTCTTCACGACTTCCGCCATGGCCTCTATCGCCATACCGAGATTCTTTTCTTTCGTAAGCCGGGAGGCCGCTAAAATGATGCAATCATGGTCCGGGTATTTTTTATGCAGATCAGTCCTGATTCTGGCGGATTGTATCCTTTGCACATCGACAAACACCGGCAGCACAACCGGTGCGGCTTTCAGTTTCAAGTTTCTCTTTTTTAACGACTGCGCGATGCGTTCGGAAACAACCCGGATGCCGTCAGCGCGGGGCAATAACAATTCCGCTGCAACGACGCGAAGCCGGCTCATGAACGATTCCGCAGAAAAATACCGGCTGAAAATATCCGTGTGCACCTGTATTTGCAGCGGCACTTTCAGCCATCGGCTTAACAGCCAACCGGCGAAACCAGCCTCAAAAGGATCCTGGCATGAAATAATGAAATCTTTTCCGTACTTTCTGAATATTCTGCCGGCAATGGCATGAATATTTAACATATATGAAAGTTTATAACGGTGATTTGTCGGATAAATAAAGATATTTTTTCCGAGAATACTATCCGAGCGACCGAGCGTTTTATCGGCAAAAACAATGATATGCAGCTCATCAAAAAGCGTGCCGTATTCTTTTATTCTTTTCTGCGCTTCCGAATCCCTTATGAAAAGATTCCGGTCAGAGCCTATGCTGAGTACTTTCATTTTAATAATGTGAGATATTCTTCGGCGAGATCCTGCCAGGTTTTCCGATACCGGATATCGGAAATAAACTTCTGATAATTATCATAAGAATTGGGATCGAGCAGCCGCAACGCCGCCAAAAAGAAACTGTCTTCGTTTTTGGGGTCGGCATACAGTAACCCCGGAAACTGATCTTTGATTCCGGTTTCCTGAGTTACTATAATCGGCTTATTGAAGCTCAGGCACCGTAACGCAAAATTCGGACTCACATCAGATAAAGAAGGTAATATGCAGAAATACGATTTTTTAATTTCCTCAAATAAAAATTCGACCTCTGCAGTGCCGATTATTTTTACCTTATCGGATAAATTGCATTCCTTGATTACATTTTCAATATGAGCCATCTCAGGACCGTTGCCGATAAGTTTGAGCGCTAAAGTATGATCGCGTTCCGATAGGCGGCGGAAAACCCTGATCAAAAGATCTATATTTTTTATTTTTATGAATCGCCCGGTCCATAAGATAGTTTTCGGGTTATCCTGATAAGGAAATATCTCGCCTCCATCCTTTTCAAATATATTGCCGATGACTACTGTCTTCCGGGGATCCAAGCCATACTGCCTGATAAATAACTCCTGTTGAAATTCGGTGGTAAAAGCGGCAGCTTCGGAATTCTGCAGCGTAAAAGCTATCGCGCGCTTCAGCAAGCGGAATTGCTGATCGATTTTTTTATGATAGAATTCGGTCATCGTCACCATCCCCTTTCCGGAATCAACGAATTTTTCCCACAAGAAATCTCCCCCCAGGCGGATAACCACTTTCTTATTGAATAATTTTCCCGCAAGCACCGCCGGCAATCCGGCGCCCAAAGAATCAAAAGCCAGAATCGC
>CAYUKW010000039.1:0-6543 GCA_964445395.1 uncultured Candidatus Saccharibacteria bacterium | reverse complement strand
AAAAATCGCTGTAATTACCCTTAGTGAATTCGTTATTCCTTGCCTTTGAATTGCTGACATAATCTTTTTTAATAATACCAAAAGTGCTCTTTAAGCGACTTTTTTTGATCTGGAGCGGGATACCGGAATCGAACCGGCGCCCTAACCTTGGGAAGGTTATGTACTGCCATTATACTAATCTCGCATTTCGGCTGTTTTCTATTATAATTAAAGATACTATGCATATTGAACCGCACGCAACAGGACTGGGGAATTATATAAAAGACATTGTGTATGGGGCGAACGACGGCATTATCACGACGTTCGCCATCATCGCCGGATCCGTGGGCGCGAAATTTCCCCTGAAAGTAATTGTGATCCTCGGCGTCGCGAATCTGATTGCCGACGGTTTTTCCATGGCTGCAAGTAATTTTTTGGGAACGCGTTCGCAGAACGCGCTGTTCCGCAGCGAGCAGAGGCGGGAGGAGGGCGAAGTGGAGCATAAAACGGAAGTTGAGAAACAGGAAATAAAAGAAATTTTTGAGGAAAAAGGTTTCGGTGCCGATGACACGAACCGACTCGTTGATATTGTCAGCCGGAACAAGGCGTTCTGGGTTGATTTCATGATGCATTACGAGCTGGGGCTGACGCCGCCCGAGGCGGACAGCGAATGGAAATCAGGCGCGTGCACATTCGCTTCGTTTGTCATTGCCGGATCGCTTCCGCTGCTGCCGTTTTTGGTGCTTGGCGACGGCGTGAACACGTTCGCGTATTCGATCATTTCCACGGGTGTCTCGCTGTTCGCAGTCGGGGCGGCGCGGCAGTACGTAACCAAGGATCATTGGTTCAAAGGCGGGCTGGAGATGCTGTTTGTCGGCGGAGTGGCGGCGCTTGCGGCTTATATGTTAGGATATTTTGTCAGCATGATAGCGGGTTGAAATATAGTCCGTGCCACCTTAGCTCAGCTGGTAGAGCAATGCTTTCGTAAAGCAGAGGTCCCGAGTTCGACTCTCGGAGGTGGCTCCAGAATTAAATCATCTTGTTTTCATTTGATGAGACTCCGCGTGCGGCGTTTTTTCATATATACAATTTATTTCCCTTTATTTTTAAAATTGGCAAATAAGTTATACACAGGAGTGTACAGGGGGGGGGCATTACAAGGCGGTGGTATACTATGAATACATAGTAATGGTCGAAGATTTTGAATCATGATTCGGAATCATATTTCATCACAGTCATTCTGGATAGATGAAATCTGTTTTTTTTAAAATAATAATTTACTTACAAATAATAACCAATAAAAAAATAAATACACATGAAAATATTTAATATTCATAAAGTTTCAGCAGCTGTAGTGGCTGTTTCCTCTCTGCTGGCATTCGCCGGGCCGCTTACTGCGTTCGCGGTAACGGCAACAGCGCCAAGTCTTGGAGCGGCGGCAAGTTTCTCGGTATTAGCCGGCTCGGCGATAACCGCCGACGGTTCCGGAGCCACCATCTCCGGTAATTTGGGCATCAGCCCGGGCAACTCGCTGACGGGAACTTGGACCCACACGGGAGGCAGTGATTTTCTTGCGAATGGTACTGCGGCGAATGCCATTTCCGCCGCTACTGGCGCGTGGACTACCATGGGCAGCACCGGAGGCACTACGTGGAACCCTGTCACTGACATCAGCCCGGCGCCAGGTCTTTGGACCCGTTCCGGCGATGCTACGTTTGCTGATACGCTTACTCTGAATGGCAGCGCTACCGATGTCTGGATTTTCCAAATCACAAGTTCGTTAACGTTCACCGGTACGGTTAACCTGACCGGCGGCGCGCAGGCGTGCAATGTATTTTGGAGGATTGCTTCGGATGCGACCATCAATTCAGGCGGCGCAGGCAGTAAGTTCGTGGGAACACTTATCGGAAACGGCAACGTGTCCACCGTGGGCGGCGCGACCGTCAACGGCAGATTATTCGCACTTACGGGAACTCTGTCGACTGCCGGCGTCACCAGCATCACCGGACCGACCGGATGTGCGACTGTTGCTACTACTGGCGGAGGTTCCGCAAAGGCCCCGCCGGAACCGCCGACGCTGACCGTTATTAAGCATGTTATCGGCGGAAATAAAGTTGCTTCTGATTTCAGTCTTGCAGTAAAAATCTACGGTCAAAACGTCGCCGGAAGTCCGGCGCCGGGTCTGGAAGCCGGGAGAATATATCAATTGACCCAGACGGGAACATCCACCGTCAGCGAACTTCCTATGGCCGGATACACTTCTGCTTTCAGCGGAGCGTGCAATTCCAAAGGTGAAGTATTTATGGATTTTGGCGATAAGAGAACCTGCACGATCACCAACACCGCCATCGCACTGCTTCCGCCGTTGATTAACGTTACGAAAATTCCGACTCCGCTGGCATTGCCGGGGGGCGCAGGATCGGTCACGTACGATTATACGGTGTTAAATCTTGGGGCGGTCGCAATGAGCAATGTCACTGTTGCTGATGATAAATGCGCTGCCGTGAGTTTTGTCTCCGGTGACACGAATGGCGATTCGAAACTTGATACCAATGAAACGTGGAAGTATCGATGCGTGACGACGCTTTCGCAAACCACTACGAATACTGTCACTGCGACCGGTCAGGCGAATGGACTTACCGCGTCTGACGTCGCCCAGGCTACTGTCGTTGTCGGCGCAGCACTGACGCCGCCGTTGATTCATGTAATAAAAGAACCGAGCGTGTTCGTTCTCCCGGCGGGAGGCGGAGCGGTTACTTATTGGTACAGCGTGAGTAATCCCGGCACGGTGCCATTGCACAATGTCAGCGTCACTGATAATAAATGCAGCGGTTTAGCGAGCCAGCTCGCGGGGCACCCAGGGGATCTCAATAAGAATGGCTTGCTTGATCCGAATGAAACCTGGACTTTCACCTGCGTGACAAATCTGAAACAGACAACGACAAATATCGGCACTGCCACCGGCGATGCAAACGGTTTTACCGTAGTGGATCTTTCGCCGGCTACTGTCGTGGTAGCGCCGCCGAAATTGCCGAATACCGGAGTCGGTTCTGACGAGGGAAGCGCCCCGTGGAATGTCGTAGTGCTCTTCGGAACTCTTATGGCAGTCGCCGCTTCGCTCGGATTAGTTCTGAAAAAACGAGCGATTTAGTCTGGGTATCCTCGACAGGGACGACAGATACTCATGCTTGGCCTGAAGGCAGGAAAGGCCCCGCAATGGCGGGGCCTTTCCGGTAGGGAAATTTTAAAAAACTCATATGCAATCTAACATTATAGTAAAATGGTCATTAATCGCTATTGGCGTTGCGGAATTTATAATTTCCCTGGCACTTTTTTATTCTTTGGCTAAGATGCCGGTTCCGCAGTCAACTATGAATAGCGGAAAAGCAATTCCGGTGAGCTACCATGGCAGCATTGTCAAAGATACGCAGGCGAATGATTATTTCCGCCGCGTTTTGTTTACGGGCTTGAAGAGTCAGCTGGTGGTGATGAGTATTCCTCCCGGAGGCGAAGTCGGAGCGGAGACGCATGCGTATACCGAACAGACGCTTTTCTTCCTTTCGGGAACTGGCGAGGGAGAGTTTAACGGCAAGAAATTCCCCATCGCTGCCGGTGACGTTGCTGTGGTTGTACCCGGTACCGAACATAATTTTTGGAACACCGGCAGCCAGCCCCTTAAGATTTACACGGTGTATGCTCCGCCAAATCACATTGACGGACGCGTGCATATCACGAAGGCCGATTCCGATGCTGACGCCGCAGACGAGGCCATCGGCGAATCAGCGCCAGTCTGCGCTCAATAATTTTCCGGCAGATTTTGAGCGAAACTAATTTCAGAAAATTTATGCAATCGAAAACGTTATTACGGCGAGTGATATTCGCCGTTATCTTTACGGGATCAGCGCTTTCTCTGCCAATCGCTTTTGCTTCTCCGAATGATTTCGCGCGCGCTCTGTATGCGGGGATGCGCGGTGAAGATGTGCGGGCGCTGCAAAGGTTTCTCAATACTGATGCCGAGACTCGCATTGCAGACGCCGGCGCGGGGTCTCCGGGGAATGAAACTGACTATTTTGGTCCGGCAACAAAAGACGCCCTGGTAAAATTTCAGGAAAAATATCGCGCTGAGATACTTGTTCCTGTCAGGCTTCGATCGGGGACGGGTTTTTTCGGCGTAAAAACACGCGAGAAAGTAAACGCGCTTTTGAAGGTTGCCGTCTTGGAAACCGTTCTCCAAAGTGCAAATCAGATTGATCCGGCGCTCTCCGCTGAAAATACCCATGCTCCCGCCAAGCAAGATCAACCAAGTCTGGCTGCCGATACCGAGGGTTCTGCAGCGCCGCTCCGCCTCAAAATTCCAGGAATCAATGTTGACGCCCCGGTTATTTATGTCGGTCTTACTGCGGATGGAGCAATGGATGTGCCGAAAGGTCCCAGCGAGGTAGCATGGTTTAATCTCGGACCGCGTCCGGGCGGGCAAGGCAGTTCGGTTATTTCGGGACATTTCGGCACCTGGAAGGACGGCGAAGGATCGGTATTCGATAATTTGAATAAACTGAAGAAGGGCGATACGGTATCCGTCTTAGATGGAAGGGGGGCGGTGATAACGTTTGCGGTCCGTGAACTTCGGACATATGACAACCCGAACGCAGATGCTTCGGATGTATTTAGCTCAAATGACGGAAAGGCTCACCTTAATTTGATCACCTGCGGAGGGGATTGGGATAGGCTTCAAAAAGCTTATCCGCATCGGCTTGTGGTATTTACCGATAAGGTGGAGTAGCTACGTTTCTTGCGATAATAAGCCAAGGAGATTTTTAAATGCCGGCGCGCGATGGCGGCCAGTGGATTTTTTAAGAAATTTCGCATAAAATGAGCTCAAGAGAAAGCACTGTATATTTCTAAAATATGTTCACGCAATTGGATAAAAAATACGACAAAGGGCACGCGCATCTTTCCATATTCCCCGGCGTGGGAGGGGAGGATGCGAAAGATTGGGCGAATATGCTTTTGAATATGTACGTGAAGTACGCGCAGAAGCGCGGCTGGAAAGTCGCTCTGGTTGACGACCGGGCGATCGATATCCGGGGAGAATTCGCGTATGGAACGTTACGGAATGAAACGGGCGTGCACCGGCTCGTGCGCATTTCCCCGTTTGATTCCAAGCAGTTGCGCCACACTTCGTTCGCGCTAGTAGAGGTGCTGCCGGAGCTGCCCGCTTTGGAAGCGAAGAACCTGGTGATTCCGCCGGAGGATCTTAAAGTTGAACTGTCGCGTTCCAGCGGTCCGGGCGGGCAGAATGTGAACAAGCGGGAGACCGCGGTCCGCGTGGTGCATCTGCCGACGGGACTGGCGGCCGCTTCTCAGGTTGAGCGTTCGCAGCTGCAGAATAAAGAAAAAGCCCTGTTGCTTCTGAAGGCGAAGCTTTTCAAGCTCATGCAGGACAAGCAGGAAAAAGAGGTCACCAATCTGCGTACGCAAGTGAAGCCGGAATGGGGACAGCAGATCCGGTCGTACGTGCTGCATCCGTATCAGCAGGTGAAAGACCATCGGACCGGCGCGGTCAGCCATCAGCCGGATAAAGTGCTCGGCGGCGAGCTTGATAAGTTCATAGAAGCCGAATTGGAGCTGTGACGTCGTCAACTTCATAGACTTCGCGGATTTTTTTTAGTATACTTTAAGGAGAATAATGAAACGCAACGGCACTGTAAATTCAGCATTATTTGCGACTATCTTATGATTTCCTTTCAAAATGTTTCCAAGGTGTACAACAATAATTCAGTGGCGCTGGAGAACATCAATTTTTCCATCAAGCCGAACGAATTCGTTTCTTTGGTCGGACGCAACGGCGCCGGCAAATCGACGGTCATCAGGCTGCTGATCGGCGAGGAAAAACCCACGAAGGGACGGGTCATTTTCGGCCCGTATGAAGTCAATAAACTGAAAACAAACGAGCTTTCAGTCTTACGCCGGCAGATCGGCATCGTGTTCCAGGATTTCCGCCTGTTGCCGACGAAAAACGCGTATGAGAATATCGCGTTCGCGCTGGAAGTGGAGGGGCGTCCGCAATCGGAGATCGACCAGTATGTCCCGCAGGTGCTGGATATGGTGGGGCTCTCGCATCGGGCGTATAATTTCCCGCATGAACTTTCCGGCGGCGAAAAGCAGCGCGTGGCGCTCGCCCGGGCCATGATCCATCGTCCGGCAGTGGTGGTCGCGGATGAGCCGACCGGCAATCTTGATCCGATCAATACGGCGGAAATCCTGAAACTGCTGCTGAAAATCAACGAACTCGGCACCACGGTGATCCTGGTCACGCACAATAAGGACATCGTGAACACTATTGAGAAGCGCGTCATCAGTCTTGATAACGGCAAGATCATCAGAGACGAAGAGAAGGGAAGATACATCCTTTCCTGATGTTCGTGATATCATTGAAGTATGGTAACTACGCTATATAGGATAATCAAATACGGAGTGCAGAGTTTCCTGCGGAACGGCTGGCAATCCATCCCGACGCTGTCGGTGATGACGCTGGCGCTTTTTGTATTTCTGAATCTGATGATT
>CAYUKW010000038.1:0-6593 GCA_964445395.1 uncultured Candidatus Saccharibacteria bacterium | reverse complement strand
CATCAAGCAGGTGGATAATCTGCGCAAGCACTTGATCACGTACGAAGATTATTTCGGCAAGATCGGAAAGAACCTCTCAACAACCGTCAGCGCGTACAACTACGCAAGCAAAGAATTCGGAAAGATCGATAAGGATGTTCTGAAGATTACCGACAAGACCATCGGCGCCGTGCCGGAACTTCTGGAGCGTCCGGAGTCGGAAGACGGCGAATAAGCGATTGACGGAGGGGAAATGTTCCCGAGAGTTTTTTGTTTGACAATTACTTATTTTTATTTTATCTTAGATACAGAACATAAAAAAAATAGGAGGCGTGATGCAAAAAGAGTCTGCGAGTATTTCAGGACTGCCGAATTCAACGCTTTATAAATTCCTAGAATCAATACTTGAAGGACTGAAGAAAGGCGATTTTGATGACCAACTTAAGGCATATAAGATTGCCGAAGATAAATTATTAGATGACAGCGGCATCGATCTGTTAGTTCATCTTGCCGGCGACAGACTTTCAAAAGAAGAATCAACAAAATTCCGTCTCAAAAGCCCTATCGAAAATGATTCTAATTGGGCGCTTCCGATTCGAACTTCCAACGGAATAGCGCTAAGCTTTTTTTGGGAATATTTGAATGTGCGGGATTTTTTTCTTAGAAAACATCAAGTCACAAGAGTGGTATGCCGGATTGAATCGGGCGATAAGAATACTTGCATAGAGGTGACGTTCAAAAACAGAAAAAATAGTATGGAGACAGTGTCAGGATTCGCCCAGCTTAAGGATGTATGGGAAGAAATATTGAGCCGTTGCGAGTTATTTAAAAAGGGCGGTAAGAACGATCTTCAGGACATTGATAAAAAACTGCAGGAATTTTCCGAACTTTCGCAGCAAAAAAGATGTGACGAAAAAAGATAAGGAGCGTAGGCTCCTTTTTTGTTTTATAATGTATATATAAATAAAAAATCCCCGTACAAGCACGTGCTCGTAGCGGGGAGTCCGGAGAGGAGAGCTGCGCGCATGTCGGGCGGAGCCCGGCCGGCCTTTCGGCGCGACCGTTAACCTCAAGGAGATATTACTGTAAAAATCTTAAAATGTCAATAGATACACTTGAAGACAAAAAATGGCGGAAATTCCTGCGGCGGGCGTGGCTGTTCAAATTCATTCCGTTCGTGGATTTTGTTCTGGCGGCGGGATCGCTCGCGACGGGGAATATGCGTGAGGATTCTGATTTTGACGTGATTGTCGGCGTTCGGCAGGGAAGGATTTTTACCGTTAGGATGTTTTGTTTCATCGGATTTGGAATGTTCGGCTTGTGGGCGCGGCATCCGGATAAGTCTAAAGACAGGCTATGTTTCAATCATTTCGTGACCCCGCGCGCATACCGATTAAGTCCGCCGCATAATGCCTATTGGCAGAATCTTTATGCGAATCTTGTTCCAGTTTACGGCAAGCCGGCGCTGATTCAGCGTTTTTTCCGGGCGAATAAAGACTGGATGAAAGAGTCGAGATTGTATCAGTCTGACGCCCGACACCTCTACAAGAAATTCCTGGCCGGGCAGGCGAATTGGATAAAACGCACAAGAGAATGGCTGCTCGGGGGAAAAATCGGCAATTGGCTGGAAAAAATCCTGAAAAATATCCAGCTCAGGAAAATGCAGGCGCAACAAGAATCCGCGCGCGGATATAAACCGAGGATTATTGTCAGCGATGATGAATTGGAATTTCACCCGGATACGAAACGCATTGAAGAATACGCTCAAGATTGAAAAAGAATCGCGAGATGGCGTATACTGGAATAAGCATATTGAATTCCCGGCGGATGTATCGCACAACAGCAGAATCTCGCGGAAAATATTCTCGAAACGGTGCTGAGTGACTTGAGAAAGGAAAAAATCATAGCTTCATTTATCCGCTGCAAGCCGAATGATGTCTTGGACAGTTCGGGCATAGATTTTCTTATCATTCTGAATGACGGCTATGCGATCCCTCTGCAGTGCAAGACGTATTCCCATAAAAATGATGAGCGCATTGCCGATCATATGAGGAAGCATCGGGATATAAAATTCATCATGTGCGTGGTGACGCACACATTCGAACGCGACAAGCAAAAAGTATATCTGCTGGCGCGGAAAGGACTTCTCGCGATTATCAATGGCAAGGCTTCATAAGTTTTAAATACCTCCGCACTGCGGGGGAATTTTTTTGACAAAAATGGATATCTTCGGTACTTTACAGACAAGTTCGTTGAGAATGAAACCGAGGACTGATGCGGGCAATCCTGCTCGTCTATGATGAAACCGAAGACGCATACATATCGCGGCCGCTGACCTATACGCCGCCGGGCGCTTCAGCATTGCTGCAGAACCCACCGGCGGAGGAACTGGTGAAATTCCGGTGCAATTGCGTGCGGAACGGCGCCATACAGAAAGCCAAGCGCTTGCTGCGCCACTTGCGCGGCGTCATGGCGCTTCCGAAAAAGAATATCTGGTTTTTGCGGACATCGCGATTCAAATCGTCCGCCGAAATTCTCCGCGCGATGCGGATTTTCATCCGGCGCTACCGGAATGAGGACATCGTCTTCTTCGTCGCCGCGCATGGTTCGCCGAGCCGGTGGTTTTTCGGAAAATGCCACGAAGGAGAAAAGTCCGTCTATTATTATCAGCTGGAGAACATGCTCGCACCGTTCACGGGGCGCTTGATCCTTATCAATGAATGCTGCCACGCGCTGGCGATACACCGATATCTCGCCGGGCTTGCCAGCCGGTATCTCTTGCTCGGATTGTCACGTCCGGAAAATGTCGGCGATGCTTTCCGATCGGTTTTGAATGCGGCATGCAAAGCCTGGGAACAGAGCGAGATCGCCGATGTCCGGTCGAGCGGCGTCTACGCAGTCCGGGACGCGCTCAATTCCAGAATCAGGAATATGGAAATTGTCCAAGGGGATGCCGCGGTCATGCGTATGCCGCTGCATACGCTCTGCACCCGATGCGCGCATCACCAATGCGGCGACATCGTCGTGGGAGCGGAACTGTTTCCCGCAGGCGAAGAGCTATCCTTGCGCCGCGGATCCAAGCTGGATTTTCTGTGTTTTCCGAAGGAGCGTTAAGCTCCTTTTTTATTTTTAAAAATTGACATTCGGGGTAAATTTGTGTAATCTATGCGATAGCATCTTCACTTTCAATAGCGAGACAAAAAATGCAGGCACAAACAGAAAAGAAGCACTTCATTTTCTTCCGAGGAACCGAATTCTATGGAAATCCTCCGAAATTTGATGTTATCGGCGGCGGTCTGGTAAGTATGCAATTTGGAACCAGATCCCATGAATATTATGCAGTATTGGATCTCGGTTCGATTACGAGAAAGGAAGCGATTCTTCGTCTTAAAAGATGGGTCTCCGTGACGAGCAACTCATTCCAATGCGTAAAGCTTTTCACCGAAGATGAATTGCGGACGCATTGGCTGTACATATTGGAAAAAATGCTGTCCTATTCTCCCGAGGGTCCTCTCGGCTTTTATAAAGACACATACCCATCCAGCTTCTGGAAGAAGTCTTCAGCGGTAAAGTCCGGTTAACCACCGGACTTTTTTATTACGAAATACAAATTCCAATTCTGGCACTCTTGACTTGAGAGTGCCATTCCAATTAAAATAGGAAGGTCGCAACTAACTATTATTTTTTGCAGTTACATATCGTATGCACTTACAACCATTAAACGACCGTCTGTTTCTGGAGTCAGCCGAAGAAGTCAAAACAACCAAGTCCGGAATCGTGCTTCCGGATACCGCGGAAAAGGAAAAGCCAGTGAAGGGGAAAGTGGTCGCTGCCGGACCGGGCAAGCTGAATGAAAAAGGCGAGCGCGTGCCCATGTCGGTGAAAGTCGGCGATCTGGTGCTGTTCAAGAAATACGGACCGGATGAGATTGAAGTGGACGGAAAGAAATACCTGGTCGCGGAGGAGGCGGATGTGCTGGCGATCATCAAGTAACCGGTTTGATTTACTAACGCCTAACACCTAAAAACTAAAACCTACTATCATGGCAAAATTGGTAATTTTCAACGAAGAAGCGCGCGCATCCCTGAAAAAGGGAATTGATGTGCTGGCAGCCGCAGTCCGCATGACGCTTGGTCCGCGAGGCCGGGCAGTGGTGATTGAAAAAGGCTATGGCGCGCCGCAGGTGACGCTGGACGGCGTGACAGTCGCGAAAGAGATCACGCTGGAGAATAAATTTGAGAATCTCGGCGCCGAACTGATCAAGCAGGCGGCGGACAAGACCAATGACAATGTCGGCGACGGCACCACGACCTCCATCGTGCTCGCGCATACGATGATCGAAGAAGGCGAAAAGGCCGTCCAGAATAAAGGCTTCAACGTCATCCAGCTCGCGGAAGAGCTTCGCGAATCCAGCAACTATGTCACCAAAGCTCTGGAACGCCAGCGGGAAATGATCAATGATCCGAAAAAATTGGAGGAAGTGGCGACGCTTTCCGCAAAACATGCCGAAATCGGCAAACTGATCGCCGAAGTCATGAATAAAGTCGGCAAAGAAGGCGTGGTGACGGTGGATGATTCCAATACGCTGACGAATTCGTACGAATTCGTCGAGGGCATGCAATTCGACCGCGGATATATTTCGCAATACATGGTGACCAACAGCGAACGCATGGAAGCGGTCCTGGAAAATCCGTATATTCTGGTGACTGACCGGAAAATTTCTTCCATTCAGGAACTGCTGCCGGTGCTGGAAAAAGTCATGCAGACCGGCAAGAAAGAGCTCGTCATTGTTGCGGAAGAAGTGGAAGGCGAAGCGCTGACGACGCTGGTGTTGAATAAATTACGCGGCATTTTCACCGTGCTTGCGGTCAAAGCGCCGGGCTTCGGCGACCGCCGGAAAGAAATGCTGCAGGATATCTGCGCAGTGACCGGCGCGGACTTCATTTCCGAGGAAGTCGGCAAGAAATTCGACGCCATTGAAGTGAGCCAGCTTGGCCAGGCGCATCGCGTGGCGTCCACGAAAGACAATACGACGATTGTCGGCGGAAAAGGCGATAAGAAACACATTGAAGCCCGTCTTGCCCAGCTGAAAGCCCAGCTGAAAAAAACCGATTCTGATTTTGACAAGGAAAAACTGCAGGAACGCATCGGCAAGCTGTCCGGCGGCGTGGCAGTGATCAAAGTCGGAGCCCCGACCGAATCCGCGCAGAAAGAACTCAAGCAGCGCGTGGAAGACGCGGTCTTTGCAACGCGCGCGGCCATGGAAGAGGGAATCGTTCCCGGCGGCGGCATTGCATTATTTAATGTGTACGCGACTGAAAAAGACATCAAAAAGGATTCGGACGTGAGCAAGGCCGCGCATGCGATTCTTTTGAAGGCTTTGGAAGCTCCGGTCCGCGCGATTGCGGAGAACAGCGGGCAGAATGCCGATGAGGTCGTGAAAAAACTGCTCGCGCAGAAATCAAAAGACAACTGGCTCGGCTTCAACGCCATGACCAATGAAGTCGTGGATCTGAAAAAAGCCGGCATCATTGATCCGCTGAAAGTGACGAAGACCGCTTTCATGAACGCAGTGTCGGTCGCCGCAACCTATCTGACGATCGGCGCGGCGGTCACGGAAAAGCCGGAGCCGAAAACAAATCCGATGCCGGGAGGAATGCCTCCAGGCGGAATGGATTACTAAGTAAACAATTAACTAAAAATCCGCTTTACACAGGCGGATTTTTAGTCTACCCTAAAAGAAGTTCTTCATGGGAGGCAAAAATGGCAGAGAAAAAAGAGCGGAAAATCATGGTCATCTATGAGCGGTATCCTTCCGGAACCGTGGCCGTTATCGGAACGCCGACCGAGATCGTCGAGCACATGTTCAATAACAAGAGTCCGTTCCTCGGCCTGGAATCGCCGACGGATTTCATGAAGGATTGCCTGGCAAAGATGGAATCTTTTTCCTCGGATGCGCTCGCGAAATCCACGCGCATACAGAAACGGGCGTACAAAGAGCAATGCCGGAATTTCGTCCGAAGCGCGCTCAAGTCAGGATGGATCAAGCGAAAGCCGGTCCGTTGCCGCAGATAATACTGCGGCTTTTTTATTTGACGGGCGAATTTTCTTGATTTCATGCCAGTTTCGCCCTACACTGTTTCTAGCTCATCACAAGGAGATTCCCATGAACACGGATCCGCCCCGCCTGACATTTCTGGAGTACGGGATCGATATGGCGTTCACTGCGTCCAAGCGGGCGACGTGCCGCCGGCGGCTTGTCGGTTGCGCGCTTTTCAACAGCCATAAACGGGTCATCACGACCGGCTACAACGGCGCTCCGGCCGGAGCGCCTCAATGCGATCAGCCAAGGGTCGGCCATATCATCATCGACGGCCATTGCGCGCGGAGTACGCATGCGGAAAAAAACGCGATCATTTTCTCCGGAGGCCAGGATCTGAAAAACGGATACGCGTTCATCACCACGCGTCCTTGCAAGGGATGCTTCGATCTTCTGGTGACGGCGGGAATCTCGCATATCTATTACGTTGAAAATTACCGGCCCGAAGAAACGCAGGACTACATATCCAAAATCTGCGCGGAGCATAAGATCGTTTTTGAACAGATCTGTTCCG
>CAYUKW010000037.1:0-6721 GCA_964445395.1 uncultured Candidatus Saccharibacteria bacterium | reverse complement strand
CGCTGATATGCGATATAGGCGGCGAAAGCGCCGACTATGGCTAAGGAAAGCAGCAGTTGTTTACTCTTCTTTTTCATATGCATGATACCTTATAGTATACCAGAATTTATTGCGGGCGGATGCGGATTTAGACGGTGGGAGAAAACAGGAGCCAGTCTTTCGAAAAAAATTCTTTCGACATTTGAAAGATGCCGTAGGTGATGAAAAAGGCCGCGAATACATCGATGGAATAATGAAGATGTCCCCGCAGAACTGCAGCGCCGAATAGCAGGGATGCGGTGATGAATGCGATGCGGAGTTGTCTATTTTTCCAGAACATCAGCGCCATCAGATACGGCAGACCGGTATGCCCGGAAAAGAAGAGGTCGCTGGTCAGCGTAAAGTAGTTTATGTAGCTGGTGCTTAATATGATGGCGTGATCGGGGGACGGGGCGAGATGGGTGAGCGTGATGAAAATCGATCGGATGAAGACGAACAGCGCGATGCTTTTGAGGGCGAATGGAATCCGTTTCGGTTCTTTTATGAGAAGCCACGCGACGATGCCTATGAAAATGAAAATGCCGTTCACGAAGATGAGTTCGGTATTTACGGTCGGGACATTATCAAGGATGATGTCGGTGACCGAATTGCTGGCGCGTATCGCCGCATACGTGGCCGCGTAATAATTTATGATAAGACTCGCAAGCAGAAACAGGATGCCGGTCGCGGCGGAAAATAAAAAATCCGCTCTTTGCCAGAACTCTCTTTGATTTTGCATGAATTTCTGCATGTTTTATTTCCGGATATTGATGAATTTTTTAGTGAACGGTTTTTTGAAGGCGATTGTCCAGATATGGTTGATGCTGTAGCGAACCGCCATGGTGATGATGCCTTCCTCGGCAAGGCGCCTTCCTGAAGTATACATCGGCAGGTTGAAGGTGAACACCACATCACCGACTTCATGGAGCCGGCGCGCGATATCCGTATCTTCGCCGTAGAATTCGAATTCGGCGTTGTAGCCGCCTATTTTGTCCAGCGCCGACCGCCGTACCACGAAATTGCCTCCCTGCAGCATGGAGCTCTTTTTCAGGATGAAGCGGTTCATAAGGTATCCGGCATATCCGAAATAATAGAAAAGCCGCACGCCGATATTGGTGAGCGTCGAAAGATCGTGATAGATGTACGGACCGCTGAATCCGGTGAGTTTCGGATTTTTCTCGAACGCTTTCATGACTTTTTCTATCCAGCCGTTCGGCAGAATCACGTCCGCATCGATGTTCGCAATCAGGTCGCCGGTGGAGGCTTCATAGCCGGCATGCCGCGCGGCCGAGAGCCCTTTTTTCTTTTCCGTCACCACTTTCACGCCGGGGAATGAGCCCGCGACTTCGGCGGTCTTGTCGGTGCTGTTGTTGTTGACCACGATCACCTCGGTGTCGTACTTGGTCTTTTTGGTTTGTCGCAGGACTGACGTGAGGCAGTCGCCGATGTATTTTTCTTCGTTGTAGGCGGGGATTACAAAGCTCAGCTTCATAAGGGATGGGTTATTTACTTCAGTATAGTTCCTTTGACCTTTTTATACACTTCTTCCCACCGGCTGGCAATTTGAGCGGTGGAATATTTTTGCACGCTGTTCAGCGCGCCCTTCCGCAGTTTTTCCGCTAGTCCGGGGTCTTGCAGCAATGAAATCATCCTGTCCGCGAGCGTCGCATGGTCGCCGGGCTCGATGAGAAAGCCGTTTTCCGGCGTGATGTATTCCGGCAGCGCGCGGGCGTTTGCGCCGAGCGCCGGAAGTCCGCAGCCCAGCGCCTGCATCAGGGTCATGCTCTGGGTCTCCGAAGTGCTCATGATGCAAAAAATATTTGATGCGCGGTACAGCTTCGCCAGCGTCATCTTGTCGAGCGTTCCCAGGAATTTCACCTGATGCTCGATGCCGAGTTTCTGCGCCAGCAGTTTCAATGATGTTTCGGCTGCGCCGTGTCCGGCGATTGCCAGATCGATTGACGGCACTTTCTTTTTCGCCTGCGCAATCGCGCGGATGATCGTGTCTATATTTTTTTCCTCCGCAAGTCTGCCGGCATAGACGACGGTATTTTCGGAGAGTCGGCATTTTTTCCGCATCTCGGCGCTTTCGCCGGGTTTGTTTTCTTTCGGACTGAAAGTCGTCAGATCGATCGGATTGGAAATCGCCTCATGAACCCTATGGAATCCGTTCGGGGTCATTTCGTCGAAGACCGCCTGTGATGGCGCGGTCACGTAGTCGCAGCGGTTGTAGTACCAGATCGCGTAACGCAGCGCGGATGATTTGAGCCAGTTGCCGCCGGGGAGGTAACGGACGAATTCAGTGATTGCGGTGTGATTCGTGCCGACAAGCGGTATCCTGTTCAGTTTCGCCGCCATCAGCGCTTCCAGCCCCATTCCGAAAAAAAGCTGGCTGTGGATGATATCGGGTTTTATTTTCCTGATGCTCGCGAGGCTGAGGCCGAGCGGAATGACGAGCCGGGATTGTCCGGTAGGGGACGGCACCGGAAATGAAAACAGCCGGTGGATTTTTATATTTTCGCCGAGATCTAATTCCTGTTCCGGCAGTCCGGACTTGAGGAATTCTTTTGCGGAATATTTCGGCGCGTAAAAATGTATCTCGTGGCCTTTTTTCGCCAGCTCTTTGGCGAGCGTGATGACCGAATCCGAGATGCCGCTGAGTTCGGGATAAAAATTGTCGGAAAAGATCGCAATCCGCATATTTTATTCGGATAGTTCCTCCTCGATCTCCTTTTCCGCGTATTTGGATATCATCTTGTTGAAAACGTAGAAGCCCAGGAGGAAGACGATCGCGCTTGCCGTCACGATGATGCCGATGTATTTGAAATCGCCCGCCAGATAGCCGTAGGACGCGCCGAGATAATAGCCCGCAACCATCAGGATGGTGTATTGGATGAGTGTCACCGGAATGGCGTTGGACCAGAATTTCCGCACCGACATCTTCGCAAGTCCCGCGCTCAGCACGATCGGGATGCTCAGGCCGTACGCCAGCTTTCCGAAGAACATCGTTTTTTTTGTGTGCTTTTTCCAGATATGGGTCAGCGAG
Organism: uncultured Candidatus Saccharibacteria bacterium; assembly: GCA_964445395.1. Taxonomy (GTDB): domain Bacteria; phylum Patescibacteriota; class Minisyncoccia; order UBA6257; family 02-FULL-45-10c; genus REEB48. The sequence goes on along the minus strand of CAYUKW010000037.1, from coordinate 3,657 downwards.
TCCATATGCTCTTTTGAAATCTTGAAATATTTTCCGTATTTCGCGATCAGCGATTTTTCATCGCCGAAACGTCCGATGTAGTAGTAGGCCGTGTCGGAAAGGATATCCCGCGCGATGAGGGAGAGATAGGCCGGCAGGAACGCGAAATAGCCGAGCCGCGTCAGGAATCCGGCGGCGAATGCGACCACCGGCCCCTCGATGAAGGCCGCGAGAAACAGCAGGAGATATTTATATATTTCGACGATGTTCATTCATTTCATTTTACCACACGCTTTCCGTTTTGCGTTTTTGATTATAAAATCAGTATATGGAGACCGGTGAAAAAATGGTCATACGTCCGCTGCCTGTCATTCTGATTTTCGGCGCAATCCTTGCGGCTCTGTGTTATTTCTTTTTCCTCAGCGCGCCGCAGGGCAGTGCGGATCAAGAGCGATTTGTGGTTCCGCTCAATTCCGATACTGCGCGGATTTCCGGAATGCTGGCATCGAACGGATTCATTAAAAATAGCTGGGCATTTGATGCAGTACGCATTCTGCGCGGGAACATCCGCCCCGGCGGCTACAAGATTTCCAAATCAATGAATGCCTGGCAGATCGCCGGCGCGCTGGCAGGCGATCCGTATATGGCGTGGGTGGTGATTCCGGAAGGATTGCGGAAAGAAGAGATCGCCGAAATTCTTGCGATGCAGCTTGATTGGACCGATGCGCAAAAAACGGAATGGATAACGAAAGACACCGCGACGCAATCGGATTATTTCGAAGGAGTGTATTTTCCGGACACCTATCTGATTCCGAAAGATGAACCGACCGCGCAGGTCGCCCAGCGGCTGCAGGCGAAGTTCCAGGAAAAATTCGGTCCGTACGCGGGCGAAGCGCTGAAGCAGAATATCCGCTGGCCGACGCTGATCAAAGTCGCTTCGCTTGTGCAGCGCGAAGCCGGCAGTAAAGACGACATGCCCATCATCGCCGGGATTTTGTGGAACCGGTTGTTGCAGGGAATGGCGCTCGGCATTGACGCGACGTTGCAGTACGCGAGAGGGAATACGGGAGACGGTTGGTGGTCGCCGATCAAAGTTACAGACAAAAAAATAAATTCTCCGTATAACACCTATCTGAACAAAGGGCTGCCGCCGCATCCGATTGCCAATCCCGGGCTGGATGCCATCAAAGCCGCGCTGTATCCGGCGAAAACCGATTGCCTGTATTATCTGCATGATTCTTCAAAAATAATCCATTGCGCGAAAACCTATGAGGAGCATCAGCAGAATATTTTGAAATATTATGGTAATAGCAATAACTGATGTATGCTTTGAAGTACGTTGTACTTAATGATAATTAAAATAAATCATTCCCATGAAAGGATATATCACCAACATAGAAAAGGCGTCACTGGAGAATACGAATTTCAGGACGGTTTTATATACCACGAAAAATTGCCAGCTCGTGGTCATGAGCCTGAAGCCTTTGGAGGAGATCGGCGCGGAAGTGCATCAGCTTGATCAGTTCATCCGCTGCGAAGCGGGCGAAGGCAAGGCGATTTTGAATGATGTCGAGAACACTATTAAAGACGGATTTGTCGTGATCGTGCCGGCGGGAACCAAACATAATATCATCAATACTTCTTCGGACAAGCCGATGAAGATCTATACGCTGTACGCTCCGCCGAATCACTTGGATGGAATCGTGCATGTCACCAAGGCGGACGCCGAAGCCGGGGAAGCGGCGGATCATTTTGATGGGAAGACGACTGAATAGCGCTCGAATATCTATTTGCAGAACAGATATTCTCGCATGAGAGAAAATTTAAAAAATAAATTTTGTAAGTAAATAAAAACATGGTATTAAAAGTCGGACAAAAAGCGCCGGATTTCAAACTGCCGGACCAGAACGGGAACGAGCATCATCTCTCCGATTATCTCGGAAAGTGGGTGCTGCTGTATTTCTATCCGAAAGACGACACGCCGGGATGCACGGTTGAAGCGTGCGGCATCCGCGACAGATATCCCGCGTTTGAGAAATTGAAAGTGACGGTGCTCGGCGTGAGCGCCGACTCGATGGGCAGCCACATCAAATTCAGCGAGAAATATAAATTGCCGTTCATCCTGCTGTCCGACGAAAAGAAGACTGTACTCAATGAATACGGCGTCTGGGGCGAGAAAACCATTATGGGCAGGAAATATATGGGGAGTTTTCGCACGTCATTCCTGATCGATCCGGAAGGGACAATTTTCAAGATCTACGAGAAAGTGAAACCGGAGATCCACGCAGAAGAGGTTCTGGAAGACCTGAAGAAAGCTTAAGCGAAACCGGCTCATTTCCCTCATTTGAGCCGGTTTTTGATATACGTAAGACTGTTTAATTCTTGTCGTGAAGCTGGTAAGATGACGATATGAAGAAATCAGGCAGGAACAAGCAACTCTCTTCCGCCAAGGCTTTGGCGGGTAAGTCGGCGGGTAAGCAGAAGGTGGCGATTTTCGATGTTGACGGAACGATTTTCCGTTCCAGTCTTTTCACCGAGCTCACTGATGCGCTCATCCAGGAAGGCATTTTCCCGGAGCGTGTGGGACGGGCGTATGCGAAATCATATCAAAACTGGCTGGATCGGAAGGATGTCTATGACAAATATGTCGTCGGCGTCATCAAGGCGTTCGAGGGCAATATGAAAGGGATGCGCTACGCGGATTTCCGCCGCATCGGGAAAACCGTCACCGCATTCCATCAGAACAGGATGTACCGCTATACCCGCGATATGGTGAAGGATCTCCGCAAGAAGGGATATTTCATCCTTGCGATTTCGCATTCGCCGAAGGAAATGGTGGCGGATTTCTGCAAGAAGCTCGGATTCGATAAGGTCTACGGCAGGATCTATGAAGTCGATGAGAACGGACGGATGACCGGAAAAACCATCGAGCCGGAGGTCATTGCGGACAAGGCGAAAGTCCTTAAGCGCGCGATGTGGAAGGAGAACCTGACGCTGAAGAAATCCATCGGCGTCGGGGACTCGGAAGGCGATATCCCTGTGCTGAAAATGGTGGAGACTCCGATCTGCTTCAATCCGAACATGAAACTCTACCGCTACGCCAAACGCGCCGGCTGGAAGATCGTCGTGGAACGGAAGGATGTGATTTATACGCTGTAGAAATATGGAAAAATTTCCGCAGCGTGATCCCGGAAACGAGGAGAAAGAACTCATAGCGCAATCAGCGGTATTGTTTGAGGGCGTGGCGTATACCGGCAAAAGACATAGCGACGCCATCCGTGCAGCAGCGGAAGCGACGGGTAAAAAACCGATAACCGGAGAGCAGGGATTTGTGACTAGTGCCGGCCGCTTCGTCTCAAGAAAAGAGGCGGCGGAAATCGCTTTCGCGGCGGGACAGATTGAAGAAGAAAAAGATATCTTGTTCAGTGAAGACGTGTGGTAATTTTATGGTCTTATCCAAAACCGACTACATTCTCTATCGCGAGTGTCCGAAAAATGTCTGGCATAAGATCCATAAGCCGGATATTTATTACCAGGAGGAGCTTTCTGATTTTGAAAAGCATATCATCGAGACGGGTAATGAAGTTGAAGAAGTAGCGAGGAAGATATTTTCCGACGGCGTAATGATCGAGGGCAGAGGAGAGGAGGCGCAGAAACTGACGCAGGAATATCTGGATC
>CAYUKW010000036.1:0-6742 GCA_964445395.1 uncultured Candidatus Saccharibacteria bacterium | reverse complement strand
TAGGCGGAGTTTTTTTAAATCGGCTATTCTGATATAATTTCATTATGTATTTGAAGAAACTGGAACTTTTCGGATTCAAATCGTTCGCGCAGAAGACGGTATTGGATTTTCCGGGCGGTATTGCGGGCATCGTCGGTCCCAACGGGAGCGGCAAGAGCAATGTGATCGATGCGGTGCGGTGGATTCTGGGCGAACGCGAAGCGAAAAATCTTCGCGGTGGCAAAGCCGAGGATCTTATTTTTGCCGGCACGGCAAAGCGCCCGCGCATGGGCGTGGCGCAGGTGACGATGACGTTTGATAACAGTACCGGATTTTTCCCGGTGGATTATAAGGAGGTGACCATCACGCGCCGCATCGAGCGCGACGGCAATTCTCAGTATTTTTTGAATAAAGCCGAAGTCCGCCTGAAAGACATCATTGATTTTTTCGCCAAGGTTCGCCTTGGCACGCGCGGTCTGTCCATCATTAATCAGGGATCCAGCGATCTGTTCGTGCGGGTGACGCCGGAAGAGCGCCGCGCGATGATTGAGGAAATTTTGGGACTTCGTCAATTCCAGCTGAAGAAGCATGAGGCGAACCGCAAGCTGAAGAATACGTCCATTAATATCGAGAAAGTCCGGGCGATGATCGAAGAGATCGCGCCTCATCTCCGTTTTCTGAAGCGCCAGACCGCGAAATGGGGGAAACTGAGCGAACTGGAAAAAGAACTGAAAGAACTGGAGAATGCGTATTTTTCCAATAAGCTGAAGGAGCTGCAGGAAGGAGTTAAAAAATTCGATCCGGAAATAAAAAATATCGAAGCCGCGATCGCCGGCAAGCGGAAAGAGATGGAGGCGCTGCAGCAGGATCTGCGAAAAATAGAATCCGTAAAGCCGCTGAAAGAGGGGATGGGCGACATCCGCAAAAAGCGCGATCAGCTTCTGCAGGAGCGTTCCACGATCGAGCACGAAGTCGGCAAGCTGGAGGCGAAGATCGATTTTCTGAATTCCATCGTCGCGAGCGAGCGCGTGGATCTGCGCGCCGGCGAACTGCTGTCCGCGCTGGAAGAAGTGAAAGATATCCTGACAAAACTGCTCCGGGAGGCGAATCTGGAAACTGTCCGTCCGGAACTGCAGAATCTGCAGGCGAAAGTCCTGCAGATGACTGATCGTTCATCCAAGCAGAAGAGCGAGATTCAGGATCTGAAATCGTCCAAAGACGCGCTGATGCAGAAGCTCGCGCCGATCCGCGAGGAGCTTACGTCGCTGTCCGTGAAAGAGGATGAATCCGCGAAAGGATATGAAAAATTCAATGATGATTTCCGCCAGGCGTTCGAGCGGGTGGAAAAAAAGAAAGAAGAGATTCTGAAATTGGAAAACGACAAGAACCGCCTGCTGTTTGAAATCGAGCGGGTGAATCTGCGCAAGCAGGATGTGGAGATGCAGCTGACGCAGATCGGCAGGACGATGGCGGAAATGGAAGCGCTTTCAAAGAATCCTCCTGCAGTGGACGATCTGGTGGCGCTGGAACGGAAAATGCTCCGCGCGCGCGGGGAGATCGCCGGCATCGGGGACGTGGATCACGCGCTCATCAAAGAAGCGGAAGATATAGAAACGCGGCATACTTTTTTGACCGGCCAGCTGACGGATCTGGAAAAAGCAGCCACTGACTTGGATCTGCTTATCAAGGAATTGGAAGAAAAGATCGACAAAGGGTTCCATGAATCTTTGGAAAAGATAAATGTTGAATTCGACAAGTTTTTCAATATGATGTTCGGCGGCGGAAAGGCGAAGATGGTGCTCGAAAAACCGGAAGCGCCGAAAGCGGAAGATATGACTGCCGAAGAAAAAGAATTGCAGATACACCAGAAGGAAACGGAAGATCTGGAATCCGACGAGCTACGGCAGCTCGGCATAGAAATCGAATTGACGCTGCCTCGCAAGCGGATCCACGGGTTGGATATGCTTTCCGGCGGAGAAAAGAGCCTGGTATCCATCGCGGCATTATTCGCGTTGATCTCCGTCAGTCCGCCGCCGTTTCTGGTGCTGGATGAAGTGGACGCGGCCTTGGATGAAAAAAATACGAAGCGGTTTGCCGATATCGTGAAAAGTTTTTCCGGAGAAACGCAATTCCTGATCGTCACGCATAACCGCGCGACCATGGAAGCATCGAATGTGCTCTATGGCGTGACGATGGAGGAAGACGGCGTCTCGAAAGTTCTTTCGCTTAAATTAGAATAGTTTTATTTACTTTTTGTTTTTACTTGCTATACTGATTTCAGTTCCAAAATTTCGGTGTATAAATGCCCCAGCGGGAACTTTATCTGAATAAGCCCGAGCAGTGGATGAAGCAATACGACCGGCCTGCTTACGAGATCTGGATAAAAATTCTTCGGCCGGAATTGGGTCGGAGCATATTGAAAACAAATTATGCCCGGAAACTGCTGAGGCGATGGTCGGGAAAGGCGAGAGGCAATGTTCCTAATCCTGTCACGGATAAGGAAAGAGCAGTCGGGAAAGTATTGCACAGAATTCATCGCCGAGTGACATCTTCTGACGGCTTTACCGGCACGTTGATTACTATGAGCTTTCTTCATCGGCTGGCATTGGATCGGCAGGAAAGATTGATGCTTCAGCGAGAGCGGGCCCGGCTTTAACCGGGTCTTTTTATTGGGGGTTGACGAAAAAATATTTTTTGAGTATTATTGAAGTTACTTATGTTAATGATCCGATTACAGCGCAAAGGGAAGAAGCACCAGCCGTTCTACCGGCTTGTTGTGGGTGAGAAGCGTTCTAAGCTCAATGGCGAGCAGGTGGAGGAACTCGGCTGGTTTGATCCGGTGCAGAACAAGAACAGCGTGAATAAAGAGCGCGTGCAGTACTGGATGAGCAAGGGAGCGCAGATGAGTCCGACCGTGAACAATCTGCTCATCACCGCCGGAGCGGTGACTGGAAAGAAACTTGCAGTGCACAATGTGAAAAAGGCTGAAGCCACGCCTGCGGCAGCGGCGCCGAAAGCAGCTGAAGCGAAAGCCTAAAGTAGTCGGAAGTCCATAAAATCAAAAGTTTCTTCCGTCATTCCGAGCTGCGTGAGGAATCTACTATTACGCCAATCCTATTGACATTTTAGTATTTATCTGCTATATTATATTTAATTAAAAAAAGGTCGGAAACGAACGTAATTCTGAAAATCATTCTATGGTAACAAAGCCACATGACGAAGAATTCCTGGAATACCTTGTAAAGTCCATTGTCGAGAATCCTGACAAAGTGAAGGTGACCCGTAAAGTGGATGAAATGGGCGTATTGCTTTCTCTCAGCGTAGATCCGAAAGATATGGGTCTAGTTGTCGGACGGCAGGGCGCGACCGCCAAGGCGATCCGCTCTCTTCTGAGAATCGTCGGCATCAGAAATAATGCCCGCGTGAATCTGAAGATCGATGAACCGGAGGGCTCCACTCGCGCTCCTCGGATGGAAGGAGAAGCTCCGAAAGAAGCATCTTTCTAAATCTGTTCAAATAAAATCCCCGGAAGGGGATTTTATTTTATCGGCAACAGCTGTAGAAATCTTTATCCGCTGATTGGGCGATTTTTTGTTTGAAAAAGAATATTCTTTCATATATAATATATTTAGGACTTTCAATCGGATGGCAGGATGCCTAAAAATAAGATCCTTGTTCAGCGGTGGCGGAATTGCGCGTGTGGTGGAAAGTTTTGGAAGGGTATGAATCGTAGTGCGCATCCTTCGGGCGGCGGTTTAAAGCGTTTTTTAAAATTACGCGATCAAATTAAACTCCTTGCGCTTGCGGAAGATAGCAGTATTCATGTTTGTATGCCGCGTCCTATCGGCAGACCTCGGTGGGTTCAAGTTTCGACATATCTTTTTTGGTACACTTGTAACGGTGTAGGAGCTACTATGAATGGAACTTGGCTGAGGCCGCACCGACAGCATCAAAAAATCAACATACACTCCTTTTTCTAGCCGAGCTCGCGCTCGGTTTTTTTAATCGCCAGAATCTTTGATTCTTCATTTGATACGTTGTAGAGTTTATTATATGAAATTCGATATCGTCACAATCTTCCCGAAAATTCTGGATTCATACTTCGGGGAATCACTTTTGAAAAAGGCTCAGGACAAGGGTCTTATTTCGATTCAAGCGCACAATCTTCGGGATTTCACCGATGACAAACATCATAAGGTTGATGACTCTCCGTATGGCGGCGGACCAGGGATGGTGCTCAAATTTGAACCGATTGCGAAAGCGATTCAAAAGTTCAAAGTTCAAAGTTCAAAGTCAAAAGTCAGGACAATTCTTTTTTCGCTGCGCGGAAAAAAATTCGACCAGAAAGAGGCGCATCGTCTGTCCAAATATGACCAGCTGATTTTTATCTGCGGCCGGTATGAGGGCGTGGATGAGCGTGTGGCGCAGTATGTCGCTGACGAGGAAATTTCTCTCGGTGATTTTGTGCTGTCCGGCGGGGAACTTCCGGCGGCGATTGTCATCGAGGCGGTCGCGCGTTTGGTTCCGGGTATGCTCGGCAAGATCGAATCTCTGGAGGAAAAGAAGGGGAGTTATCCGGTATATACGAAACCGGAAACAATCAAGTCAAAAGCCAAAGGTCAAAAGTCAAAGGTCATGAAGGTCCCTTCGGTGCTTCTTTCGGGTAACCATAAAGATATCGATGAATGGCGGGAAAAGAACTCTTGATTAAATTCCGGACATCATATATACTATTTACCTATGAGTACTGTTACTGAAAAAGACACTGAATTGAATGCAGAAGCACAGCCGCCGGTCATACATGACCCGGCGAAATTGGCGCTTTTGGATGAAATGATGAAGGCGAGCCTATTCATGGGCAAGCGGCATGCAAAGACGCATCCGCGCATGAAGCCGTATCTTTTCGGCGTGCGGAACAATATGGAAATCATTGACCTGGAAGAAACGGCGCGGCTTTTGGACCAGGCCATGGAATTTGTGAAAAATAAAGTTGCGGCAAAAGGCGTAGTGCTTTTGGTCGCCACGACTCCGGTTGCAAAGGATTCCGTCGCCGAACTTGCGGTGAGGCTCGCGCTTCCTTCGGTGACTGAACGCTGGCTCGGAGGAACGCTGACGAATTTCAAGACCATGTCCAAGCGCGTGTCCCACTTCAAGAAATTGAAGAGCGACAAGGAAGCCGGACGGCTTGATAAATACACCAAAAAAGAGCGTCTGAATTTTGACCGCCAGATCGCCAAGATGACCCGCATGTTCGGCGGCGTTGAAAATATGGAGCGCCTGCCAGATGTTATTTTCGTGGTTGATGTGAATAAGCAGATGATCCCGGTGCACGAAGCGAAACTGCTGAAGATTCCGGTTGTCGGCGTCATGAATTCCGATACCGACCCTGAGACGGTGAATCATCCGATTCCGGCGAACGACCGCAGCAAGCTCAGCGTGGATTGGATTTTGGCGAGATTGGAAAAGGCGGTCACTGACGGCCGCGCAATGGCCGCCGAGGTGGCGAAAGTAGTGAAGGTTTAGTTGTCGTCAATTTATTTATTCTATGAGTAATCCAGTTATAAAACTTCGCGAAGAGACCGGAGCAGGAGTCATGGATTGCAAGCGCGCCCTGGAGGAGGCGGGCGGCGATTTTGAGAAGGCAAAAAAGATTATCATGGAAAATAGCGTGGCGAAAGCGGCTAAAAAAGCCGATCGCGAGACCGGCGCCGGACTTCTGGAATCCTATATTCATAACGGCCGCGTCGGAGTCTTGTTGGAGTTGCGTATGGAGACCGATTTCGTCGCGAAATCAGATCCGGTGAAACAGTTGGCGAAGGACATCGCGATGCAGATTGTTTCCATGGCTCCGGAATCAGTTGACAATCTGCTGAAGCAGCCGTTCGTCAAAGATCAGGATATGACCATCGAGGCGCTGCTGAAAAATACCATTGCAAAAGTTGGCGAGAACATGAAGATAGCGCGTTTTGCGCGTTATCAGGTATAATATAGATACCCGGCTCCCAGCCGCTGAGAATTTACCGGCAACTCGTGATATAAAATGTACAATTTTATCCTGCAGACAATTGTGATGCTGGGCATGGCGGCGATTATCTATCTGTTCGCGCGCGCCATGCCTCGGGTATCCGAATCTTCCGTCCAGTCCAAAGGCGGGGATTATATCGAGGAATTGCTCAATAAAATACCTTTTGAAAAAGCGGACGCGTTTGTCAGCATGCTCATTGAGAAGGCATTGAGAAACCTGAAGGTGGTTATTCTGAAGCTGGATAATCTGGTCACGAAGCATCTGCGCAATCTCAAGCCGACAGTCGGCCTAGGCAAAAACGAAGCCGCCGACCAGTTGTTTTCCGGTTCCGGGGCGTCTGTCCCGGACGGGGCAGTTGAAAAAGAAGCACAATCTGATAATCTGAAATAACCGTAAAGATGGGCGCTTCGCATAGCGGCAATTGCATCTGGCTGTAAACCAGACGTCTTACGACTACGGGGGTTCGAGTCCCTCAGCGCCCACACACTATTTAAATACACCCGTTCGGGTGTATTTAAATAGTGCTTGAGAGCGATGAGCGAGCCAACTGCTTGGCTTGCGTAAGTTTATTCGGTTTTTTAAATTTTCCGATTCAGCCTTGCCCAAAATCTCATTTTTTTATATTCTACTAGCAGGCTTTCCTGTTCTTCGCTTTTCATCGGCTGGTGAAAAGCGAAGGCGGAAGTCTGAATGTTTTGCCACCTTAGCTCAGCGGTAGAGCAGCGCTTTTGTAAAGCG
>CAYUKW010000035.1:0-7261 GCA_964445395.1 uncultured Candidatus Saccharibacteria bacterium | reverse complement strand
GCCCTTTGTGTTTTTCATCGCCGAATGCTTCATATGCCGTCCGGGGAGATCCGCTGAATGCGAGCCCGAATTCCGCTTTGGAAAGCCGCGCCACGCGTTCCTTGATGATATCCAATATCCACGTCGGGGTGCACAGCGCGCCGGAATCAAAAATGATCCGTTCCCGCGAAATGATCGGATCGTCCTTATGTTTCGGGTCGTGAACGACATGTTCTATGTATTTTCCCGTATCAAAATGATAGAGGCCGAATTTTGCGGCGAGCAGGTTCGCCTGCGTCCCCTTTCCCGCTCCCGGCGGTCCGTAGATGATGAAAACTTTTTGCATAAAAACAGTATAACAAAAAAGAACCCCGCATGCGAGGTTCTTTTTCTTTGGCAATTCTTTTGTTTCTAGAAACCTTCGTATTCGCGCATCACCAGCTGGGATTCGATCTGCTTCATGATTTCGAGCGCGACGGAGACCACGATCAGCAGCGCGGTGCCGCCGATGGAAAGCAGCTGGATGCCGGTGAAGATCTGTGTCAGGTTCGGAAGAATGGCGATGACGCCGAGGAACAGCGCGCCGAACAGCGTGATGCGGTTGATGACTTTCTCCAGATATTCTCCGGACGGCTGGCCCGGACGGATGCCGGGGATGAAGCCGCCGCTGCGCTGCAGATTCTTGGAGATCTCCTGCGGATCAAAGGTGACTGCGGTGTAGAAATAGGTGAAAAGCACTACCAGGAAGAAGTAGGCCGAGCTGTAGATGACCTGATTCGCCAGAAAACTGTTCACGATATCATGTAGTTTGAGTGAAAGATCCGGAGAGAAAATCGCCGAAATCTGCGCGATGAACTGCGGGAACAGTAGCAGCGAGACCGCGAAGATGATCGGAATCACGCCGGCCTGGTTCACTTTCAGCGGCAGATAGCTGGAGGCGCCGCCGAATACTTTATTTCCGCGGACGCGCTTGGAGTATGAAATCGGTATTTTGCGTTCGCCTTCGCTTATGAATACTACGCCGGCGATCACGACGATTCCTAAAATCAGGAACGCAAGATAGGTCGGGAGCAGGCTTGGATCATAGGTCAGAAGCAGTTTCTGCAAGGAGCTCGGCAGGCGGCTGACAATACCCGCAAAGATGATGAGCGAGATTCCGTTGCCGATCTTCTGCTCAGTGATAAGTTCTCCGAGCCAGACCAGGAACATGGAGCCGGCGGTGACGATAAGGACGTTCCGCAATGCGTTAAATGGCGACAGCGGCGACAGCACGTTCTGCGATATCAGCAGATTTAAAAATCCATACGCCTGAAGGCCCGCGAGCGGCACGGTCAGATACCGGGAAATGCGGTTGAACTTCGCCCGGCCGATCTCTCCCTGTTCGTAATAGATCTCTTTCAGATTCGGGAAAATCATGGTCAAAAGCTGCATGATGATCGTCGAGGTGATATACGGACCCGTGCCGAGCATGACGATGGAAAGATTGGACAGTCCGCCGCCGGAGAATATGTTAAAGAATCCGAGAATCTGATTTGAGGAGAAGAATTGGCTGAGCTTTGCCGCATCGATTCCCGGAATCGGGATGGCTGCCATGAGGCGGGTAGCCGCAAGAAGCCCCGTAACGACAAGGATTTTCTTTCTTAATTCCGGGGTCTTAAATAAGAGAGCGAGCTTTTCCATGATGATCTGTTATACCTTTGCCTTTTTAGCTGCTTTCTCCGGTTTTTTTGCCATTACCCGTTCAATCACTTTTCCGCCCGCCTTTTCAATTTTTTCTTTTGCGGATTTTGATACCGGAATGCCGTTCACCGTGACCGCTCTGGTGATCTCGCCGTTTCCGAGAATTTTGGCCAGGCCGAGATTTGCCAGGGAGAATTCATTTCCTTTCATGGTTTCCAGCTGGCCGACGCCGACCACGCGGGGTTTCACGTTGATGCTTTTGTTCCGGTAGCCGCGCAATTTCGGGAGGCGGATCAGAAGATCGCGTTCAGCCGGACGAATGACGTGTCCGGAACGGGATTTCTGTCCTTTGGTTCCGCGGCCGGAACTCGTACCGCGGCTTCCGCCGCGTCCGATGCGCTGGACCCGTTTATTTTTTTGCCGGGATTTTTTGAAGATATCCATATTATTTATTATTCGGTTCGGTTTTTAATTGCATCAGCGCGCGCATGGTCGCCATCGCATTCGTAAGCTTGTTCGGAGTCCGGCCGAGGCATTTCGAAGTCGCGTCTTTCACGCCCGCAAGCGCGAGCACGACGCGGACTGCGCCCCCGGATTTCAAACCGTGGCCCTGTACCGCCGGCTTGATCAATACTTCCGCAGCGCTGAATTTCGCATGCACTTCATGCGGAATCGTCCTGCCCTTCAGCGGGATTTTCATCATGTTTTTCTTCGCGGCAGTCTTGGCTTTTTCAATGGAGGTCTGGACGTCGACGCCTTTTCCGACGCCGATGCCGACGGTTCCTTTTTCATCGCCCAAAATAATGGTGACGCGGAACCGCATTCTCTTGCCGCCCGCGACTACGCGGGTGACGCGGCGCAAATCAAGCACTTTTTCCTTATAGGCATCGCGATCCACATCGCGGCGCGGTCCGCGGGAACCTCCCGGACGGCGTCCTCCTCCCATGCCTCCGCGGAACGGGCGCTGGCCCCTTCCTTGGTCGCGTCCATGCGGTGCCGCTGCGGCTGGCGCCGGCTGGCTTGGCTGACTCGGCTGCGTTGGTTGTGTTGGTTGTTCGTTCATAAATTTTTTATAATACTAACCCTTTTGACCGCGCTCCGTCAGCGACCGCTTTGACGCGTCCGTGATAGAGATACGGACCTTTATTGAATACAGCATTCTTAATTCCGAGCGCCAGGGCTTTTTCTCCGACAAGTTCTCCCAAAAGTCTGGATTGCTCAACCTTATTTTTGGCTTTTTTCATAAATTGCTTGGAAGAAGCGGACAAAAGGGTTTTGCCGGCCGCATCATCTATCATCTGGGCGAGAATGAACCGGTTGCTGCGGAACACGGAAAGCCGCGGCTTTCCGGCGGTGCCGAAAATCTTGGCGCGGTTGCGTTTCTTCCTCTGTTCCCGTAAATTGTTTTTTATATTTGCTTTTTTCATGGTCGTTCGTGGTGATTAAGATTACGCGGCTCCGCCGGTTGCGCCGGCGACTTTCTTACCCGCTTTCATTTTCACGACTTCGCCTTTATAGCGGATGCCTTTTCCTTTGTACGGCTCCGGTTTCTTATAGGAACGGATCTTTGCGGCGACCTGGCCGACAAGGTTGCGGTTCGCGCCGAAAATTTTGACAAAGCTTTTTTCAACCGTGATTTTGATCCCCTCCGGAGTTTCAAATTTGATCGGATGCGTGAATCCCAGATTCAATACCAGATTATTGCCTTCCATATTCGCGCGGAAGCCGACGCCCTGGATTTCCAATTCCTTGGTGAATCCGGCGCTGACGCCGTTGACCGCATTCTGCGCCAGAGCGCGCATGGTTCCCCAATTGGCGCGCGCCTGCATGTCATCGCCGGTCGAAGTGACGGACAGGACATTTTCTTTCAGCTCCAGTTTCGTATGCGGCAGAATCGGGAGCGTGATGGTTCCCTCTTTGCCTTTCACGGTCAGCAAAGCGTCAGTCAGCGTGACAGTGACTTCCTGCGGTATGGTGATTGGTTTTTTTCCTACTTTGGACATATATGTATAGTATTAATGGCGTGTCGGGCTACCAGATTTGGAATAATAATTGACCGCCCAGTTTCTGCTGTCTGGCCGACTTTCCATCCATGATGCCTTTTGGCGTTGAGATCAGCAATAATCCGTATCCCTGGCGCACCGGACGGAGATCTTTGTATCCTGCGTATAATCTGCGGGACGGCTTGCTCAGGACATTGACTCCCTGAATCACGCCTTTTCCTTCCTTGTCGTAGCGTAATTTCACTTCCAGTACGCGTTTCGGCACACGTCCCTTTTTGAACGCGCCGTCAAGCCATTTATGCTTGGTCAGCAGTTCGGCGATCACAAAATCCATTTCAGAATACGGAAGCTTTATGCTTTCTTTCTTGACCGCCTGGGCATTTTTAATTTTTGTAAGTAAATTGAGATACATATGTGTTTAGTGAATCGTTTGCAATTACCAAGATGATTTCTTGACTCCTGGTATTTCGCCCCGACTGGCTAATTCCCGGAAACAGATGCGGCAGAGCATGAAGTCCCTGATGATGCCATGCTTTCTTCCGCAGCGGAAACAGCGCAGCACGATACGGCTGGAAAATTTCGGCTTTTTTTGCGATCTTGCAATTACTGATGTCTTTGCCATATTTATTTCTTAAATGGTACGCCTAATGCTCTGTAAAACGCAACCGCATCGGCATGGGCGGTGATCGGCAGTTTCGGCACGACGGTTATTTCCAGGCCGAAATTGACTTTCGATGTTTCCGGGGTTATTTCCGGGAATACCACATGTTCTTTAATGCCCATGGTCAGATTGCCGGAATTATCAATGGCAGTATCGCTGATGCCGCGGAAGTCGCGGATACGCGGCAACGCGACGCTCAGAAGTTTCTTCAGGAATTCCTCCATTTTCTGGCGGCGGAGCGTTGTTTTCAGGCCCACGATGGTTCCCGCGCGCAACTTGAATCCCGCAATGGACTTTTTTGCGGTCCGTTGCATTGATTTCTGGCCGGTAATGGAGCTCAGTTCTTCGGATACCGCCGGCAGCAGTTTGTCTTCAAAGTTCGTCAACGCGGACATCCTTCCGAGGCCCACATTCACGACAATCTTATCGATTTGTTTCAGATTTGGTTTCATGTTTTTATTTTCCTAATGGCGACTGGCAATTTTTGCAATAGCGGATCTTTGTTTCTCCTTCGAGGCGGTAGCCGGTCCGGACTCCTTTATCGCATGATGCGCATACCAGCAGGGCATTGGATGCGTTTATGCTGCGGGGCACGGTCACGATCTCCCCTTTTTCTCCCTGGCGTTTCGGTTTCTGGTGTTTTTTCGCGAGATTGACTCCTTCCACCAAAATTCTGCCGCTCTCGCGGGCCACGTTCAAGACCTTGCCGCGCTTTCCGCGGTTGGATCCTGTTGTTATCTGCACATTGTCCCCCTTTTTGATATTCATATGTTTAGTTACACCACTTCTTCCGCCAATGAAAAAATTGTTTCATAACCCTTTTCTTTTATTTCTCTCGGCATCGGGCCGAAGATACGGGTTCCTTTCGGTTCTTTCTTGTCATCGATCAGCACCACGGCGTTTTCATCGAAACGGATGACCGCCCCGTCCGGACGGCGCAGCGGATGCCGCTGCCTGATGAGCACGCACTTTACAACGTCCTTTTTCTTCACGGCTTTGCGCGGTTCCGCAACCTGCACCGAAGCGATGACGATATCGCCGATGTTCGCGTAGCGTTTCCGGCTTCCTCCGAGCACGCGGAAACAGCGGACGATTTTTGCGCCGGAATTGTCGGCAACTTTTAATATGGATCGTTCTTGTATCATAAATTTATGCTTTGCTTACCACTCTCCAGCGTTTATCTTTGCTGAGCGGCCTGGTTTCCTGGATCACGACTTTGTCGCCGGTATGGTATTCATTGTTCTCGTCGTGCGCTTTGAAGCGGGAAGTCAGGGTGAAATATTTCTGATATTTCGCATGTTTGCGTTCGTGCGAGACGGCGACCACGACTGTTTTTTTCATTTTATCGCTCACCACCACGCCCTGAAGCTTGCGTCCCTTGGACGAGCTTGTGTTTCCTTGTGCCGGAGCCTTCGCCCCTTTGTCTTCAAAAATGCCGAACATGTTTTTTATTATTTTGTTTCCTTATTTTTTTCGTTGAGTATTGTTTTTGCGGCGGCGATCTGTTTTTTCACCGTCCGGATTTCGCGCACATTTTTTAACTTTCCGGTCGCCACATCCTTCCGGAGTTTCCACAGTTTTTCCTCGCTTGCCGCGATAGCGGCCAGCAATTCTTCCGTGGTCTTGCTTCTTAAATTTTGCGTCTCTGTTTTTTTCATAAAATATTATTCCTCGGATATGATCCGCGTCCGTACCGGCAATTTGAATCCCGCGTGGCGCAGCGCTTCCTTCGCCGTTTCCGGCGCGACGCCGTCAAGCTCGAACAGGATCCTTCCTGGCCGGACCGGGAATACATAGTATTGCACATCGCCCTTGCCGCCTCCGAGCGTCACTTCAGGCGGCTTGGAAGTGATCGGTTTGTCCGGGAAAATGCGGATCCAAAGCTTTCCTTCGCGCTTCACATAGTTGGTGATCGCGCGGCGGGCGGCTTCAATCTGGCGGGAGTTGATCCAGGCGGCGGTTTCCGCTTTCAGGCCAAAGTTGCCGTACGCAAGCGAAGTGCCGCGGGTCTCAACTTTGCGGCCCTTGGACCGCCCCTTCTGCCATTTCCTATGTTTTACTTTTTTTGGAACTAACATATTTTAATATAAATTTATGGTTTATGCAACCTCTCCTTTATAGATCCAGACTTTTATGCCGACGGTGCCGTATGTGGTGAAGGCGGTCGCTTCTCCGTAATCAATGATGGCGCGGAGCGTGGTGAGCGGCAGTTTTCCGTTCGCCAGCCATTCGCTGCGGGCGATTTCATTCCCGTCCAGGCGTCCGCTCACTTTTATTTTTACGCCCTGCACTTCGCGATTTTGCGCGACAAGTCCCAGATAGCGTTTGATGGTCCGGCGGAACGGCATCCGTTTTTCAAGATCCCAGGCGATCTGCTGGCCGGTCACGGTGGCGGACACGTCGGAGCGCTTCACTTCTTCCACGTTCACGCTGAGGCGGGTGACGGCTTTTTTGTCGCGTTTTTTATCGCTTACCAGCGCCGCTTCAATCGCTTTGGTCAGATCTTCGATGCCTTTGCCGCCGCGGCCGATCACGAGACCCGGTTTCATGACTTTGATGTTGACGCGGCACGTATTCATATTGCGTTCGATGTCAATTTTATCGATGCCGGCAAGGCCGATCATTTTTTTGACGACATTCCGGATCGCCATATCGTCTTTCAGGAGCTGGGGCACCAGTTTCCGGTCCGCGACAAACCAGCGGGACGACCAGTTCTTGTTGATTCCGATTCTGTATGAATTTGGGTTTATTTTATGCGACATAATGGTTAGACGCTCTTTCTATTAAAAATTTTCTTCATGAAACCGCTTTGTTTCTTCGCTTTCGGTCCTGCAGCGGAAACTTCTTTCTGGGTCTTCTTCGCTTCCCCGGTAGAAGCCGATCCCATTTCTTTTTTCGGCGCTTTGGATTTTACGGCGATGGTGAAGCGGCCCCCTTT
>CAYUKW010000034.1:0-7319 GCA_964445395.1 uncultured Candidatus Saccharibacteria bacterium | reverse complement strand
TTCTTTTATTTTATAGCCCATCGCCTCAGAGATCATAGTTGTCATCTCCTCATCGAGCGCCATCATCTCTTCGCGCGTGGTGAAGCTCATTTCAATATCAATCTGCGTGTGCTCAAAGCCGCGGTCAGCGCGCAGATCCTCATCGCGGAAACAGCGGGCGATCTGGAAATAACGCTCAAACCCGGCGACCATCAGCAGCTGCTTGTATTGCTGCGGCGATTGCGGAAGCGCGAAGAACTTCCCCGGATACAGACGGGATGGCACGACAAAGTCGCGCGAACCCTCGGGAGTCGTGCTCGTGAAATACGGAGTCTCAATCTCGGTAAATCCCTTGCTGAACAAAAACTGGCGGGCACGGTCCACGAGCTCGCTGCGCAATTTGATATTGCGGTGCACGCGCGGGCGGCGCAAATCCAGATAACGGTACTTCAACCGCACCTCTTCGCTGATATCGTGGCCGTCGGAATCAAGCGGAAACGGCGGATTTTCGGATTCATTCAGAATTTCCAGATCCTCGGCGAGCACTTCAAAAGCGCCGGTCGCGAGATTCGGATTCACCAGTTTTTCCGGACGGGCATTCACCTGGCCCATAATCCTGACAACCCACTCGGAACGAAGCTGGCTGGCTTTTTCATACAGCGCTTTATTGCCGCCGAGAAAAACTACCTGGCATTTTCCGCTCCGATCCCGCAAGTCGATAAAAATAAGCTTGCCATGGTCGCGCCGGACATCCACCCAGCCCATGAGCTCAACTTTTTCCCCCGATTTTTTTGTGATATCCGCAATTAATGTCCTCATATGAATAACTTGTAACTTTTAACTGAAAACTTACAACTATTATATAGTAACGCTTTTTTAAAAAAGAATAAAGTATTATTCACCCCGCATTCTGCGGGGTTCTATTGTTTGTAACCAAATCAAAGATTTGGACAAACAATGAAAAAGCTCCTGATACAGGAGCTAGTTTCCCAAAAGATATGTTTCGTTTCTCACGCAGCGGCCGGTCGGATTCTTGGTAACCCCGACGGTTTTTTTCAGATCCCGAGGGATGATATGCGCATACGGCTCTTTGACGGTCACAACCCCGACCGGATCGACTTCGCAGGCGCGGCGCACCAATGCTTCGGCTTCAGCCTGGGATAATCTCTTTACTTGAATTTCAGGAGGCGCAAAGCACGTACGGCAGCTGCTAAAATCATCAGAGGGAAAATTGCCGTCCATACTGAAATACAGCGGGAATTCGGCGACCAGGATGCCGTCGCAAATACATACATCGGTTAAGACGCTGAAAGGGTTGGTATTTTCCGGAATTCCGGTTTCATCAATCTCACCGCTCGTCCGCATATCCTGCTCGCCCCGAAAGAAGATCTATCAATAAAATAGTACGATTCAGACCGTAAGTCAATAAAATTCCTGAGAACTATTTCTGGCGGTAAATATGCAGCTTCCCGTTTTCAACAACCGCTTTCACAAAACCGTCCAGATCAGTGCGGAATATCGTTGCGCCGGCTGCGCGCAATCGCGCGATCGCTTCTTTTGTCGGATGGCCGTAGGTATTTTTGGCGCCGACTTCGATCATCGCGAATTCCGGGCTCGCCTCTTTCAGAAATACGGCATCGGATGAATATTTTGAACCGTGATGGCTGACCTTCAGCACATCGACGTTCACATCATACAATCGGGCAATCTCCTCCTCTTCTTTTATGCCGATATCTCCGCCGAAAAAAGCGCGCATGCCGCCGGTGTCCGCTATGGTCGCGATGGCGACTTCATTCAAATCTTTGAAACGCACTCCGCGTTCCGGCCACAGGATGCTCAGTTTCGAATCGCCGGAGATAATCGCATCTCCCTGGGCAATGACCACTTTTGGAATTTTCTGCGCACTGCGCATCTGTTCAAACTCCTGCCAATAGGAATTCGACACTGCGTATTCGCTCATCAACACTGCGCCGACCTGATAATTCCTCATCACATCCAATAATCCTCCGAAATGATCCAACTGCGCATGAGAAACCATTATCAGATCGATATAGCGGTCGTCCAGCGGAAGTATCGCTTCCAGATTTTTCCGTACCAGCCCGTTCATCGGACCGCCATCAATCAGGACCTTGACTCCGCCCGGCAGAATCACCAGTTCGCTGTCCCCTTGCCCGACATCCAGAAAATAAATCTGCGCCGATCCTCTGTTGAGCGGATGCAGAATCAGAATCCACACCGTGATATCCGCGATGACAATGATTCCGAAAATTATTTTAATAGTCTTTGACATATCTTTTTTTGCAATAGATGACAAAAAACACCAGCAGCCCGTAATACGCGGCGGCCGCGCCGAAACCGAACCACGGCGCGGTTATCGGAATACTGAAACGCGCGAACAAATCGATCACCCACAGCTCGTATGAAAGCAGGACATACGCGGCAAATCCGATCATCTGCGCCAGGAAACCAGAAATGAATCCGACACCGGCAATTGCAAATCCCAGCCCCATCGTGAGCGGCATCGCCTCAAGAATGAGAATGTTCGCCGCGATGGACGTCAGCGATACGACGCCGAATGCGCCCAAAATCAGCGGAAATACCGCCAGCTGAGCCGAGAGCGTCGTAAGCCCGTTCTCCCGCCAGGATAAAAATCCCGGCTTTTCTATCGGTATGAAAGATTTCAGCACCGGCAGGATGTAGACAATGCCCATCAATGCCGCGAATGAAAGCTGGAATCCCAGATCGAACACTAAGACGCGCGGATTCACAATCACCATCGCAAACGCCGCGAGCACGATCGCATTCCGCATGCTGAACTGCCGCTGGGTCTCCTGCGCCAGCAATGCCAGCACGCCCATGATCGCCGCGCGGACCGCCGACGCCTCCGCGCCGGTCATCAGCACAAACAATGTAATGACCAGCGACGTCAGATAAAACGCAACCGAATGCGACACGAACGATTCCAGCATGCCGGCGACCACCAGCGCGATAATGGAAATATTGTATCCGGACAATGCCACGATGTGCGTCGTGCCGCTCAGCGACATCTGCTGTTTGAACGTATCGGAAAATCCCTCGCGCACGCCGAGCGTGATGCCCGCAAGCAGCGCGGACTGATCGGACGGAAGCACGTTGGAAAAAGTCGCGACAATCCGCTCGCGGAAAGAAATCAGCGCGTCCATCACCTGATTCCCCCGATGATGCGCCATGATGCTTATTTTGACGAACTTCGCAGTGCCGTAGATTCCGTCTTTCGCGTACGAATCCGCAAGCGCCGGCAGAATCTTTTCAATGGTCCCCGACACCCGCAGCCGGTCGCCGTACTCTATCCGCGGGTACGGTTTGTCGGTCAATTTTATTTTCCCGCGGTTCGGCGCGCTGAGCGAGAACACTACTTTCTGCGATGCATCACCGTGCTCGACGCTGACCACGATGCCTTCCACGATATTATTTCCGAATGGAATTGCAACGCGCCGGGCGGCATCGGTGAATAAAAAATAATAAGCCGCCCCGATAATGATCAGCGGCAGAAACCACAGCCACCCATATTGTTTCAGCGCAAGAAAATAAATCGCAACGATCGTTGCGATAAGAATGATGATCGGAATGCTTTGGAGAATACTGAAAAGAAAAACGCCCGCAAGGAAGAAGGCGCAACCGTAAAAAGCTTTATCGTGCAGAAGCATACTTCATGCGCATTTAAATAATACCTAGATAGTATACTGAGAAATAGTAAAAAAGAAACCCCCCGGCAAATACCAGGGGGCAAAATTGTGTCGGAGAATGCAGCTAGTGCATTCTCCGACAGGGGTGAAACTCAGTATGAGCGCATCACGCGATGGAGGGCACCGCCTGATATATCCCGCGGCAGCGGAACGGGCTCATACGAGCACAACAAGGTACTAATGGATTTAATTTAAGCATACTTTATCTTTATTGTCAAGTACCTTTTTCAGACCGATCAGAAACGGCACATCGTCTCTTTGGGATATCTGGACGGGTATCTCGATGCCGATAAAGAAAAGCAGAACGAATTCCAGATCATGGACAAGCGCGTCCAGCCGCTCCGATCGCACCCGAACTTCTTTTTCCCGGACCATCTTTTTTCTGGCCTCAGGAAGATCGGAGCAAAGCGCATCAATAAGTTTCCGCCTCTCCTCGGCGAATCCCTGCTCAAGAAATTCAGTGATCTTTTTCTTCCGATCCGGAGAAATATCTTCAGCCTGCAGAAAAATTTGATGATACCTGCGCGCTTCGCCGATAGTGATATCCAGTTTTTCAGCGACTGCAAAGAGCGAATATCCCTTATTGTACAGGTCAAAAGCCCGGCTTTGCAGATTACTCCGAAGGCGGGACCGTTTCCGCATCGCAACCTCCTCGCGCTATGGCTTTCAACGAACTTGAAAATACAATACCACGAAGTAATAATTTATGCAACAATAGTAGAAAAATGCTACGCCATCGCTATAAGCTTTTTAAGCTCTTTCTTCGCCGAACTCAGATTGCTGACGGTCATCAGGTTCATGCGCATCGCTTTCGCATCGGCAAATCCCGAAATATAGGATCGGTAATGTTTTTTCATGATATCAAAATGTTTTTCTCCCTTGAATATCTTTTCAAACAATACCGTATGCTCCAGCGCGAGCTCCAGACTTTCCTTCAGTGACATCTCTTTTTTTCGCGGATTGAAAAACCAGGGCTTTCCGAACATCGCTCGCCCGATCATCACGCCATCGACTCCGCATTTTTCGTATTTTTCCCGCGCATCGGCCAAGCTCGCCACATCGCCGTTTCCCAGAATCAGCGTGTCCTTCCCGGATGCATCGCGCAGTGCTACCGCGTCCGCGATGACATCCCAATGCGCCGGCACCAGCGACAGTTCCTTCTTCGTGCGGCCATGGATGGTGATCGCCGCCAGATCCATATCCAGAAGATGCGGCAGCCACTTTTTGATTTCTATCTCGTTGTCGCCGATGCGGGTTTTCACCGATACCGGCAGATTTCCTGCGCCGCGGATTGTCGCTTTTATTATTTCCTGCGCCAATTGGGGATTTTTTATCAGCGCGGCTCCGCCGCCCTGCTTCATGATCCCTTTGTCCGGACATCCCATATTGATATCAATCCCGTCAAACCCCAATTTCTGTGCCAGCAGCGCGCATGTATAAAAATGCTCCGGATTCCCGCCGAATAATTGGAGCACGATAGGCCGCTCTGACTTATCAAATAAAAGATCCCGCATCAGAATCTCCCTGCCCGCGGAGCAAAGTCCGTCGCAGGACACGAATTCATTCCAGATCACATCCAGCCCTCCTGCATTCCGCGATGCGGGCTTCCGGCGCGGGGATACTTTCCCATACTTCGCGAGCATCCGCCGAAAGGCGGCGTCAGTAACATTCGCCATCGGCGCTGAAACCAGAATCGGCCGCTTTTCTTTGCGGGCTTGTTCCGCGACTTTTTTCCAAAATCCTTTAAGCATTTTACGAGATAACTCCTCCGCCCAACATTTCACCCGACTTTGCATAAAAGACCGCCGACTGTCCGACCGCGACGAATTTCTGAGGCTTTGCAAAAACCAATTTGCATGAGGAATTATGAATAATGAATGAGGCGGAAGCCAAGGGTTGCCTATACCTTACGCGAGCCATAACCGGAATCCTTACTTCTTTATTCCGTACTCTTGATTCCTTATTCAGAAGATTCACATTCGTCAGTTCAATTTCTTTTTTAAATAATGCCGGATCGCCTTCTTCAGCCACCAGAAGCGCATTCTCTTTCATGTCTTTTTCCGCCACATAGTACGGCTTTTCGCTTCCGCCGATTCCCAGGCCGCCGCGCTGGCCGATCGTATAAAATTGCGCGCCCTTATGTTCGCCGACAACTTCACCGGCA
Source organism: uncultured Candidatus Saccharibacteria bacterium (assembly GCA_964445395.1). GTDB lineage: Bacteria > Patescibacteriota > Minisyncoccia > UBA6257 > 02-FULL-45-10c > REEB48. The sequence goes on along the minus strand of CAYUKW010000034.1, from coordinate 1,451 downwards.
GTGTTCACGATGATCCCCTTTTTCTCTGGAATATAGCCGCCGAGAAAATCCTTAAGCGTCACCTGGCCAAGGAAACAGATACCCTGCGAATCTTTTTTGTCCGCATTCGGCAATTTATATCTGCGCGCCAGCTTCCGGACTTCCGGCTTCACATAGTCGCCGATCGGAAACAAGGAATGCTTCAATTGTTTCTGCGATAAAGTCCAGAGAAAGTAAGATTGATCCTTGTTTTTATCAACCGCGCTGTAAAGACGATAATTGTCATTCCGAGCGTAGCGAGGAATCTCATGAGATCCTTCGCGCTGCTCAGGATGACGGCGCGACTGGCGCAGCCGCACGTAATGTCCCGTCGCCACATAATCCGCGCCGAGTTCCAGGGCTTTTTCCAAAAACAATCCGAATTTTATTTCCTTATTGCACATCACATCCGGATTCGGCGTGATTCCCTTCTTGTAACCGTCTACCATATATTCCACCACTTTATCCTTATACTCCTGTTCCATGTCAAAAACATAAAAAGGAATTTTCAACGTTTCCGCCGCCCGGCGGGCGTCTTCCGCATCCTGCTCGGCACAGCCGTCCACGTTATAGCATTTCAGATGGACTCCGACGACATCAAAACCACGCTCTTTGAGGAGCGCTGCCGCAACCGAGCTGTCCACCCCGCCGCTCATGCCGACAAAAACCCTTCGGCCCCGCTCAGGATAAACTTTTTTCTTATTCTTCTTCATGCCGTTACATACTATCGCAATTTTTCCGTATTGACAATATTTTCATTTTTACTGTAAAGTATACCCAGCACCGTGACAATCCGCACCGCCCGAAAGGCCAGGAGGCTTTCATGCAACCGACTCCGGAAAAACCCGAACCGCCGAAAAATAGAACGATAACGGAATCTTTCTCTGTCGCATTGATGACAGGCGCCGCCATTCTTGGTCTTGTAGCAGTAATGGGACTACCCATTCTTATGCAGCTCGACAGGCAAAAGCAGAATGAAAAAGCCGATGCCAAGCAGCCCCGCATCGAAACTGTTCAGGATTGCGAGCAATATTGGGAACGCGCGGTGAAATACGAAAATCACGTCGAACAGAGCGGCGGCGCATGGCAAGCTGCGACCCTCTCCGCAAGTGAAAGCCTCCTCTATCAGAACTGCCTCAAGCGATTTGAAAAAAAGTAGCATCAACGCCCAACCTCACGGTTGGGCTTTTCTTTTTTCCTTCTCCTCTTTAAATAAAATTCGTTTGTGTTTCGTGCGGTAACCCTGCCTTCCGGCAGGCAGGTTCGGAGTCACGCCGTTGCCGCCCGAATACAACCGAATCTAATTACCCCATACTGATAGCAAAAATGGAGAACCACTTGAAAAAATCCTTCCGGAAGAGTAAGCTGACAGACATGTTAAGCTACAACGAATTAAAAATAGGAACGATGTTCGCGTTCGAAGGAACCCCGTA
>CAYUKW010000033.1:0-7437 GCA_964445395.1 uncultured Candidatus Saccharibacteria bacterium | reverse complement strand
GGATTGTCCGGTATCGCATGGCAGTACGAATGATGCTAAAATACCTGAAAATGAATCCGAAAACAAAAACAGAAACTCTCTGGGATGTCGTGGTCATCGGCGGAGGACCGGCCGGAATGATCGCGGCGGGCAGAGCGGCGGAACGCGGCCGATCGGTTTTAGTATTGGAAAAAAATCCGGGGCTCGGCAAGAAACTGCTCATCACCGGCGGCGGGCGGTGCAATGTCACCAATAATAAGCCCGATGTCCGGACGATGCTCGCAAAATACGAGGGCAGCGACAAATTTCTTTTTTCCGCGTTCTCGCAATTTGCCGTCGCGGAAACGCTCGCTTTTTTCAGCGAGCGGGGAATGGCGACGAAAGAAGAAGCAGAAGGAAGAATGTTCCCCGCATCAAATAAAGCGCAGTCAGTCTGGAACGCCCTTGAACGCTACATGAAAACCGGCGGCGTGACAGTGAAAACAAGCGCGGCGGTCACGGAACTTTCCGTCGATCCGGGCACCAAAAATATCCGCATCAGGCTTAAAAGCGCTCCGGAAATAACTGCGAAGTCCTGCATTGTCGCTACTGGAGGAACTTCGCATCCGGAAACCGGTTCGACCGGCGAAGGATTCCAGTGGCTGAAAAAACTGGGGCATACCATCATAAAAAATAATGCCGCGCTCGTGCCGATCGAACTGAAAGATGCCTGGGCGAAGAAACTCGGGGGCGTGACGCTGACGGATATCAAACTGACTGTATTTCATAATAAAGAAAAACGCGACGCTAAAATCGGCAAACTGCTCTTCACGCATTTCGGCATCAGCGGACCGACGGTTCTGAATATGAGCAGGGAAATCGGCGAACTCGCGCAATATGGCGACGTCATGATCGCGCTCGATCTGTTTCCGAAACTTGACGCCGGCGCGCTCCGCCGGAAACTGCAGGAGCTCCTCGTCGCCGAAAGCAACAAGATGCTCAAAAATATGTTCAGCAAATTAATTCCCGCGGCGCTGGTCTCGGCGCTGCTGGAGTTATCCGGCATCAGCGGCGAAACGCCCAATCACAGCGTGCGGAGCGAAGACCGTAAAAAACTGGCCGTTCTGATGAAAGCGATACCGCTGCACGTGAAAGGCCTGCTTGGCGCGGATAAGGCGATCGTATCTTCGGGAGGCGTGGCGCTGGAAGAGGTGAATTTCAAAACAATGCAATCGCGATTGGCGCCGAATCTGCATATCATCGGCGACGCGCTGAACATCAACCGGCCATCCGGCGGCTACAGCCTGCAGATATGCTGGACAACCGGTTACGTCGCGGGAAGTAACGTTTAAATAAAAAAGTGGTATAGTGAGAACATATGACCCAATCTCTCATAAGCAATCCGATGGTGCTGCTCGCGATACTGTGGACGCTGCCGTGGAAAGGCGTGGCGCTCTGGAAAGCCGCCCGCCAGAACGACCAGAAATGGTTCATCGCGCTGCTGATCATCAACACGCTGGGAATCCTTGAGATACTCTATATTTATGTCTTCAGCAGAAAGGAAAAAGGCGGCGCCCAATCGGCATAACGCCGATCATTAAGGTGGGGTTCTTTTAAAACCTCAAAATGTATATGCACACAGAAGCAGTTATTTTTTGTGCATATCTCGGGTTATAATAAACACATGATCTACGAATCACTCAAAAATTTCTGGAAGCAATTCGAATTCGTTCCGGTGGTGGAAAACGCGAAAGCCCTGAAAAAAGCGGCTTCGTACGCCGTGCTCGGCATGGGCGGATCCAATCTGGCTGCCGGACTTCTGAAAATCTGGAATGCCAATCTGGATATCTATCTCCATAAGAATTACGGGCTGCCGCCGCTTTCGCCAAAGACGCTGAAACAGAGCATGGTCATCGCCAGTTCCTATTCCGGCAATACCGAAGAAACCCTCGACGGATTCCAGAAAGCGCTGAAAAACAAACTGAATGTCGCGGTGGTGGCCGCGGGCGGAAAGCTGCTGGATCAGGCGCGCAAGCACAAGAAACCGTGCATCCAGCTTCCGCACGGCATCCAGCCCCGCACCGCGATCGGCTACAGTTTCATGGCGCTATTGAAATTGACGGGAGACAGCGCACGGCTCCGCGAAGCGGCATCGCTCGCGCACCTGCTCAAATCAACCGAATATGAAAGGGCGGGGAAAACACTGGCGAAAAAACTGAAAGGCAACGTGCCGATCATCTGCGCGTCCGAACGGAACAGCGCGCTGGCGTACAACTGGAAGATCCGCATCAATGAAACCGGAAAGGTTCCGGCGTTCTGCAGCACGTTTCCGGAACTGAACCATAACGAGATGACGAGCTTTGACGTGAAAGAGACGACTCGCGATCTTTCGCAGAAATTTTTCTTCGTGTTCCTGAAAGACGCGACTGACAATCCGCGCATCCTGAAACGGATGAATGTCACCGAGCGGATGTACCGCGAGCGGGGATTGCCGGTGGAAGTCGTCATCGTGAACGGCAAAAATCCGGCGCACAAAATATTCTCCTCCGTCCTGATCGCCGATTGGACGGCCTATTATCTCGCCAAAGAATACGGCATTGATCCCGAGCAGGTCCCGCTCGTGGAGGAATTCAAAAAACTGATCCGCTAGCATTTTCTTCCGTCATCCTGAGGCGCAGCCGAAGGATCTCACAATCAGATTCTTCGCAAAGCTCAGAATGACGACGGTGGGATGTATCGCCATGCTACAATATATATATGAACAAAAATAACACCCCCAAAGACGTCTTCACACATCTCTTATCCATCATCGCGCTCTACATCAGTTCCGGCGGACTGATCGCGCTGCTGTTCCAATACATCAATCTGTTTTTTCCGGACGCGCTGAGCCCGATCTACTACAGCGGCGTCGCCGACAGCATCCGCTGGGCCATGGCGTCCCTCTTCATCCTGTTTCCGGTATACCTGTTCGTACTGCGCATGCTCAATAATGAATATGCGGCATCGCCGGAAAAGCGCGAGCTGAAAATCCGGAAATGGCTCGTCTATTTCACGCTCTGGGCCGCGGCGCTCATCATCATCGGCGACCTCACCACGCTGGTCTATAATTTCCTCGGCGGCGACCTCACCACGCGGTTCGCGCTGAAAGTGTTCGTAATCCTCGCCGTCATCGGAGAGATTTTCGCGTATTATCTCCTGGATCTGCGCCAGAAACTCGCCGCGCAATCCAAACAGCTGTTCCTGTGGGGGACGGTCGCGGTGGTCGCGGTCAGCGTCATTTTCGGATTTTTCACCGCCGGCTCGCCGCTGAAAGCGCGGCTGTATCGTTTTGATGAACAGCGCGTGAACGATCTCCAGAATCTTCAGTCCGAAGTCATCAACTATTGGACGCAGAAGCAGGTGCTGCCGCCGACGCTGGACGCGCTGAAGAACGACATCACCGGATTTGTCGCGCCGCTTGATCCGGAAACAAATCTTTCCTATGCCTACACAGTAAACAGCAAGCTGTCATTCGATCTTTGCGCCACTTTCAATCTCGCGACTTTTGACGCGCTGAATCTTCCTTCACAAACAAAGCCCGCGCAATACGCCGATCCGTATATGCAGAATTGGAATCACGAGCAGGGAGAAAAATGCTTCACCCGCACGATCGATCCGCAGCTGTACAGCAGCAATCTCAAACCGCCATATCCCGCGCCGGTGCGCTAGGGCACATATATGAATGACGTCCTCATCCTGATTTTTCAGTTCATTGTTTTCATATTTTCCGTGATGGTGCACGAAGTGTCCCACGGCTTTATGGCATACCGGCTCGGCGATGACACCGCCGAGCAGATGAACCGGCTGAATCTCAATCCGCTCAATCATATCGATCCGGTCGGCTCCATTATTCTGCCGGGACTTCTTTTCCTTGCAGGCAGTCCGATCCTGTTCGGCTGGGCGAAACCCGTACCGTATAATCCGCACAATCTGAAAAATCCGAAAACCGGAGCCGCGCTCATCGGCATCGCCGGTCCATTGAGCAATCTTTCGCTCGCGCTGATCTTCGGACTGATGATCCGGGCGCTGGATTTTGTTTCCGGGCCCGGCACCGTGCTTGCGATGTTCCTGGATGTGATCGTCTCCGTCAACATCATACTGGCGATATTCAACCTGGTCCCGATTCCGCCGCTGGACGGCTCCAAGCTTCTGTTTGCGCTGCTGCCCTCCGGCTATTCCGACCTCCGGCACTTTCTGGAAAAATACAGCACGCTGATCCTGATCGCGTTCATCCTTTTCGGAATCCCGGTTTTGGATCCGCTTATTCAGTTTCTGCACACCCTGTTCGCCGGCGCGTAAAGCCTCAAAACATGTTTACAAACGCCTGCCATCTGCGTTAGGATGGCCTTGTGATTCTTGAAAGCCGAATAAGGAAACATGAAGCATGCCTGCCTGCTCGCCGTTGCGATATTCGCATCCGCCTGCGCTTCCACCGGAATGCGCGGCAATCTTCATCCGACTCCTGACGATAACTCAGACAGCTCAGCCGCATACCGCGACTCGCTTCTGGAGAAATCCGGATTATTGGATTTTGGGAATTCCGTTTTTTATACAGATCCAGTGGAAGTTGCGAAGGTGTCTCCGAATGCAAAATTCACCAAGATCGTCCCGCTGCTTGGCGGCGATGATCTGCGAAAAATGTATCAGCCGGCGGAACTCAATCCGGGCGATACGCTCATCGCGATCAACGGCACGCTCCTGGGATATGATGATGCCACGCTCGGAAAACTTCCTGAGCTCTATAAAAACAATGCGCATGCGATTCTCAGTTTCATCGACGCAAAGGACGGCGAGTTGAAAAATATCGTGGCAAACGACGGACATGACTTCGGCGATATCACGTTCAACACCGCCGGCAAACAGCAGATGAGAGCGTGGATCTATATCGGAAAAGTCGCTCCCGGGAGCTGGGCTGAACGCAGCGGATTCCAGGCCGGCGACTTGATCGTCAGCCCGGTTCATTTCAGTTATGCGGAAGTTCGCAAGGGATTTTTTCTGCGATATTCAATGACTGAATATCCCGAACAGACTTTTTCCGTCTCCGACGCACTAGCATTGCGCAAGACAGTGGAATATCTTTTCCAGGACGTGAAGCCCTATCGTCCGGTCAGCGGATCGAGAGACGGACTCCTGAAACAGGGCGGTCTGTTCCGCTTCTGGGTCCTCCGCGATTATGAAAAGCTGGTCCATCTGGATATGATGCGCTCGCAATATGTCGGACTTGGCGTGCAGTTCGACTGCCGCCCGTTCTGCGGTTCGGCCAAACCGGTCGTCCGCGCGATCTTTCCGGATTCAACCGGAGCCAGAGCCGGATTCGCGGTCAATGACCTGCTGATTTCGGTCAACGGCCATGACGTGAACAATTCCTGGGCCGCGGGAAAACAACTTCAGAAACTGAATTACGGCGACACTGCCCGCTGCCGGGTTCTGCGCGATAACCGGCTCGTGGATATCGAAGCGCCGATCGGCTGGGTGTTTGAGAATTAAGAAACGTACGTACCCGCACTGTCATAATGACAGTGCGGTTTTTTTATTTTTATCTATTGTAATTTAATCTGCCAGCTGGTTAAATTAAATCAACCTTGAAAACTTAACAAGAGCCGGAAATGAAAAAGATCCTGGTCGTTCTTCTGCTTTCTGTTCCGCATTTTTCCCATGCGGGCATGGACCACAACGGCAGTCCCACGCTCGACCCTGATGCTCCCCAGTATATCAAGAAAGCCCAGGAAATCGATTCAAAAAATGACGACGCGGGAATCGTGCTGCTGGGAGAAGTGCTGCGGTACATCAAACTTGAATATTACAAGAACATCAATTTCGCTGATTGCATTCCGGGACTCCTGAAAGACGGGGTTTCCGGATGTACCGACCGGTACAGCTTCTACCTTGATCCGGTCCAGGCGAAAGAAGAGAATGACACGTTCACCGTCGGCGAACTGGCCGGCATCGGCGCGACCCTTGAGCTCAATAAGGATGGCGGAATAAAAATTCTTGATGTGATAGAGGGTTCGCCGGCGGAAAAAAACGGCCTGCAGCCAAATGATATCATCATCGCCGTATCGTCCGATGCGGCCGCGTCCCCGGATGATTTCAAAAAATGGACTTTCGTGGATAAGATGCCCCTGGACCAGACCGTCAAACTTATCCGCGGACCGAAAGGGACCAAAATCAATCTCCTGGTGGTACGCGGCGCCGAACGGAAAAATTTCCTGGTGACCCGCGATGTCGTCAAGATCCAATTCCTTAAATCAAAAGTGCTGGGGGAACACATAGGCTATATCCGCATCGTCGAATTCGGCGGCGACGTAGCGAATCAATTCTACGGGGCGATGCAGAAATTTGATGCCGCCGGCATGCAGTCGGTGATCATCGACCTGCGGAATAACGGCGGCGGAAAACTCAGTTCAGTCCTGGAAATGTGTTCCTGGTTTGCCGGCACTAAATTCCGCGCGACGATATTGTATGTGAAGGAACGGGACAAACCCCTTCAGGATATTCCGATCACCGGCCTCTCGGTCGGGAAATTCAGGAACAAGCACGTTGTCGTTCTGCAAAACGGCAACAGCGCCAGCGCCTCGGAGATTTTTTCCGGATATCTGAAGTCTGAAGCGAATGCCGTGGTCATCGGCGAGAACAGCTTCGGCAAGGGAATCGTGCAGACGCTCATTCCCTTATCCAATAAAGGCGAACTGCACCTGACTATTTCTGAATATTTCATCGGAAGCAAGATCATCAAAGTCCACGGCATCGGCATTGCGCCGACCATCGAAGTCAAGACGACGAAGCCCGCCAAAACCGAAGCGGATGACGAACAGCTGCAGCGGGCGATCCTTGAAGCGGAAAAGCTGAATAAATGACGCACATCCCCCAGTCCGGGGGATTTTTTATTTTCTTTTTAAATTCATACTCTTTGAAGCGAAGGCTCTTTTTATTGCGGAAACTCCGCAGTCCCGACGGGCTCGGTGTCGCCTCCGGCGACCCGGCGGGACGAGGCCGTAGCGCTGTGATTTTCCGCTGGAAAAATCAACAGCCGGTTCCGCAATGAAAAGCAGCCGTAACGGAGTTGACATTTTTTAGCTAATTTTGATATACTACAGTCTATTATATGCCGACAATACGACAGCTGATAAAAAAGGGCAGGAATACGAATATTTCCAAAACCAAATCTCCGGCGCTCGGACGTTATTTCAATTACATCCTGAACCGCCCGGTGAAGTCTTCGTCTCCGTTCAAGCGGGGAGTCTGCCTGAAAGTGTTCACCACCACGCCGAAAAAACCGAACTCCGCGCTCCGCAAAGTGGCGCGCGTCCGCTTGACCAACGGCATGGAAGTCACCGCCTATATTCCGGGAGAAGGGCATAACCTGCAGGAACACTCCGTGGTCATGATCCGCGGCGGCCGCGTGAAAGACCTTCCGGGCGTCCGCTACCACATCGTCCG
>CAYUKW010000032.1:0-7560 GCA_964445395.1 uncultured Candidatus Saccharibacteria bacterium | reverse complement strand
GGTATGTGTCCTGTCGCCGTTCGGTGCAATAGAGAGTTCGCCAAGTTCGCGTTGATCATGGCGCTCTCGTCTTTTTTTGCGAAAAGCCACATCGGCATCGCGCATCTCCGGATCATCGGTACTTCATTTCTCTATCTGGCATTACCGGCGGCGCTGATTCTGATCCAGCCGGATATGGGATCGGCGTTGATTCTGATCGGCATCTGGTTCGGCTATCTGCTGGTCAGCGGAATCCGCTGGCGGCATCTGTTCGCCGCCGCTGCGATAGGAATCATCGGCCTGTCGGTGCTGTGGAGTTTCGGATTGAAACCCTATCAGAAAGACCGGATCGTGGGGCTGTTTAATCCGGAGAAGGATCCGTTCGGCGTGAATTACAGCGTGATCCAGGCGAAGATCGCGATCGGGTCTGCCGGAATTTTCGGAAAAGGCTTCGGGCAGGGAACCCAATCGAAACTCGGTTTTTTGCCGGCCGCGCAGACTGATTTCATGTTTGCGGCGTTTGCGGAAGAATGGGGTCTGCTGGGCGTGACTGCCGTCCTTGCCGCATTTTTCCTGGCGCTGTTCCAGATCATGCGCATCGCGCTGGCGTCGGACAGTAATTTTTTCAAGCTGATCTGCCTGGGGACGTCTATTCTTTTTCTGCTTCATTTTATTGTGAACGCCGGAACTAATGTCGGGCTTGTGCCGGTGATCGGCGTTCCATTTCCGTTCCTGAGCTACGGCGGGTCTAATCTTATCGTGGGCGCGCTTCTCATCGGCATGATCCAAAGCAGCGTGGTCCACCGGAGATTTTAACGCATGACATCCATTACGCAAAAAATAATTTTCGCAGGCTGGATCGTCCTGAGTCTGGGCGTTGCGTTCGTATTTTTCCAGTTGACTCCGGTCGCAAGCGGTCCGGCGTACCGGCAATTTGAAATTGCCAAGGGAGCCGGGTTTCAGGGGATTGCGGAAGATCTGTATGCCCGGCATTTTATCCGTTCCCCCAGGATTTTTATGGCCTATGGGGTATTGACCGGCGTTGCTCACCGGCTGAAGCCGGGAGAATATGTTTTGAGCGCCGGCTCCAGCACTCCTGCCATAATGGAAGTCATCACGAACGGGCCGGCGCTTGATGTCGGCGTGACGTTTCCCGAAGGCGCGACGCTCAAGGATATGGGCGCGATCCTTGCGCAGAACAGCATCATCGCCGCCGGAAGTCTGGAGAAACTGCGGACGCAGTCATTCGTGAGTGCATATCCGTTCCTGAAGGGCGCGAGCGGTTTCAACGGATTCCTATTCCCTGACACCTATCGGTTTTTTGCCAGTAGTTCGCCTGCGCAGGTGATGGAAAAATTGCTGGATAATTTTGCAAAAAAGGCGCAACCGCTGCTTTCTGTCGATACTTCGGCGATGAGCGAGTATGAACTGCTGACTGTCGCATCGCTGCTCGAAAAGGAAGCGCCGGATTTCTCCGACCGCCAGATCATCGCGGGCATCATTTACCGGAGACTGGCGATCGGCATCGCATTGCAGATCGATGCGACGCTGACGTATGCGAAATGCGCGGGAACTTTTTTGACCTGCAGCGATCCGAAGGTGTACCGGAAGGATCTCCAGTTCAATTCTCCCTATAATACGTATCGTTATAACGGATTGCCGCCGGGCCCGATCGGAAATCCCGGCGTGGATGCCATCACCGCGGCGCTCAATCCGGTGAAATCAGAGTATCTGTATTATCTTTCCGATCCGAAGACCGACAAGATCATTTTCAGCAAAACGTTGGAAGAACAGAACGCGAACCGCGCGAAATATCTGGGAGTTTAGTCATTTAAATGAATGGCCGAGCCCCTATTGACAATATTTTTTGATTTGATATAATATCCTTTACATGTGTTTTTAATACACCATCAGACCTATTGGTAACGGAGTGGAGTTTTTTGTTTTGTTTTTAACAATTATTTGATACAAGCCGGCTCTCCAGACAAAAAGCAGAGCTTCAGGCGACGTATCGGTCAAAAAATTGTCACAAAAATTATTTATAATTAAATCTTTCTAGAATTCTTTCATCAAAGAATTCATTTCCGCGCATGCGCAAGCTACCCACTAAAGTTTTCTCCTCCCACCCTGGTCAGCTCATCAAGCAGCCGAATCTCGTCGAAATCCAGACCGCGTCCCATGAGTGGTTCATGAAGGCCGGACTCAAAGAACTGCTGGAAGAAGTCTCTCCGATCAAGGATTATACCGGAAAAGATCTGGAACTCAGTTTCACTGATTTTTATTTTGATGAACCGAAATACGATGAAGAATATTCCCGCTATAAAGATCTGACCTATGAGGCTGCGCTGCGCGTCAAATTCAAACTGATCAACCACCGGACGAAAGAAAAGAAAGAGCAGGAAGTGTATCTCGGCGATTTTCCGGTGATGACCGAGCGCGGCACATTCATCATCAACGGAGTGGAACGCGTCGTCGTTTCCCAGCTTATCCGGTCTTCCGGCGTGTACTTCACCGCAAATATGTGGAAAGGACGGAAGCTTTTCGGCGCGAAGATCATTCCGAACCGCGGCGTCTGGATTGAATTTGAGACTGATTCAGACGGTTTCATCGGCGTGAAGATCGACCGCAAGCGCAAGGTGGCGGCAACGTCCATCCTGCGGATTCTCGGATTGGAAGACGCGCAGGAAATCATGGAGACCTTCAGCGACGTGGATACCGGCGAAATCCGCCATATCGCGGCGACACTGAAAAAGGATTCGGCAAAAACTACCGATGAATCGTATATCGAAATCTATAAACGCATCCGGCCGGGGGATTTGGCGACTGCGGAAAACGCGAAGAGCCTTATCGACGCGATGCTGACCCGGTTTGACCGCTATGATCTTTCCCGCGTCGGCCGTTTTAAAGTCAATCAGCGCCTGAATCTGAACAGCCAGAGCCGGCTTTTGGAACTGCAGGACTTCATCGCGATTCTGAAAGAAGTCATCCGCTTGAACAATAATCAGGAAGTTGAGCCGGATGATATCGACCACTTGGGCAACCGCCGCGTCCGCCCGGTCGGCGAACTGTTGCAAAATAAACTGCGCGTCGGCTTGGCGCGTCTCCGCCGCATTGTGCAGGACAGGATGTCCACGCTGGATATCAATACGCTCGCGCCGGTGCAGCTGGTGAATTCCCGGCCGATCATCTCCGTTATCAAAGAATTTTTCTCCTCATCCCAGCTTTCCCAGTTCATGGATCAGGTGAATCCGCTGGCTGAGCTTGAACACAAGCGCCGCATTTCCTCCATGGGTCCGGGCGGTCTGACCCGCGAGCGCGCCGGTTTCGAAGTCCGCGACGTGCACAGTTCCCACTACGGCCGCATCTGCCCGATTGAAACTCCTGAAGGCGCCAACATCGGCCTGGTGAACCACTTGGCCGGTTATGCCCGCGTGAACGCGCTGGGCTTTTTGGAAACTCCGTACGCAGTGGTGGAGCGGGGCGGCAAAGTCACTTCAAAGATTATCTGGCTGAACGCTCTGGACGAGGAAAAATATAAGATCGCGCACGCCGGAGTCAATCTGGATAAGAATGGAAACATCGCCGATGAAATCGTGGAAGCGAGGATCAACGCTGAACCGGGAGTCTGCCCGCGCGCGGAAGTGGATCTCATCGACGTTGCGCCGAACCAATTGATTTCCGTCGCGACCGCGCTTATTCCGTTTTTGGAACATGACGACGCGAACCGCGCGCTCATGGGTTCCAACATGCAGCGCCAGGCGGTCGTGTCCATCAAGGCTGATGCTCCGTATGTCGGTACCGGCATGGAAGAGCGGGCGGCATATGATTCCGGCCACGTGATCATCGCGGAGGAAGCCGGAGAAATCACGGAAGTGGATGCAAAGCATATCGTCCTGAAGATGAAATCCGGAGTGAAGAAATACAGTCTGAATAAATTCAAGCGCTCCAACCAATATACCTGCATTTCCCAGCGCCCGCTGGTCGCGAAAGGACAGATGGTGAAGAAAGGGGAGATTCTTGCCGACGGACCTTCCATTGATAACGGCGTTCTGGCGCTCGGCCAGAACCTGCTCGTGTCATTCGTTTCGCTGGAAGGCGGAAACTTTGAAGACGCTATCATTTTGTCGGAGCGCGTGGTGCAGAATGATAATTTCACTTCGATCCATATTGAAGATTTTTATATCGATGTGCGGGATACGAAACTCGGACCGGAACTTACCACGCCGGATATCACGAACGTGTCCGAAGAGAAACTGAAGAATCTGGATGAAGACGGTATCGTCCGCATCGGAGCCGATGTCCGCGCCGGCGATATTCTGGTGGGTAAAATTTCACCGAAAGGCGAAAGCGAGCTGACTGCGGAAGAAAGATTATTGCGCGCAATCTTCGGCGAAAAGGCTCGCGACGTGAAAGATACTTCATTGACCATGCCGCACGGGAAATTCGGTCACGTGGTCGGCATTAAGATTTTTGACCGCGACCGCGGCGATAAATTGGAACCGGGAATCATCAAGCGCATCCAGGTGGAAGTCGCGCAGCTCCGCAAAGTCCGCGCCGGCGACAAACTTGCCGGCCGCCACGGCAACAAGGGCGTCATTTCCCAGGTCCGTCCAGTGGAAGACATGCCGTATCTCGCTGACGGAACTCCGGTGGATATCGTGCTGAATCCGCTCGGTGTCGCATCCCGTATGAACCTCGGACAGATTTTGGAAACGCATTTGGGCTGGGCGGCATCCCGCCTCGGCTACCGCGCGGTCACTCCGGCGCTTGCCGGCGCAACCTGGGAACAGATCCAGGACGAGCTTGAGAAATCAGGATTGCCCCGTTCCGGCAAAGTCCCTCTTTTTGACGGACGCAGTGGGAATAAATTCGGCCAGGATGTCACTGTCGGCGTCATTTATATGCTGAAACTGAACCACCTAGTGGAAGACAAGATCCACATGCGTTCCATCGGTCCGTACTCGCTCATCACCCAGCAGCCGCTCGGCGGCAAGGCGCAGTTCGGCGGACAGCGTTTCGGAGAAATGGAAGTCTGGGCGCTGGAAGGACATGGCGCAGCCCATACGCTGCAGGAAATGCTTACGATAAAATCAGACGACGTGCTTGGTCGTTCAGCAACGTACGAATCGATCATCAGAGGCGAACCGATCAAGGCTCCGAATATTCCGGCATCGTTCAATGTGCTGGTCAGCGAATTGAAAGCCTTGGGATTGAATGTGGATCTCCAGCAGGACGGCGGAGAATCGGATGACCGCCGGCCCCGCCGGAGAACCAAATAATCGACCGTACTTAATTTCTCTCACATTATGGAAAATCTTAAAGCAATAAAACTTAAAATCGCATCTCCGGACGACATCCGCGCCTGGTCGTTCGGCGAAGTGATCAAGCCGGAAACCATCAACTACCGCACGCAGCGTCCGGAAAAAGACGGTCTTTTTTCTGAACGGATTTTCGGCCCTACGAAGGATTGGGAATGCTATTGCGGAAAATATCGCCGTATCCGCTATAAGGGAATCGTCTGCGACCGCTGCGGAGTGGAAGTCACCCGCGCGATTGTCCGCCGCGAGCGCATGGGCCATATCGAACTCGCGACGCCGGTCACGCATATCTGGTTCTTGCGCAGCGCGCCGTCCAAGCTCAGCCTGATTTTGGATGTGCCGCTGCCGAAACTTGAGCAGGTGGTGTATTATATTTCCTACATCATCACGTCGGTGAATAAAGAAGTGCAGAACCGGGTGCTGAAGGATCTGGAAAAAGAATTTGAATCACGCAAGAAAACCGCCCGCAAAGAGGGCGTGAAGACCGCCGAACTCCGCTCGGGACTTTCCGAGACAAAGAAAGACATCCAATCGCTGGAAGTCGGAAAGATTCTGTCGCAGACGGAATTCCATCGCCTGGCGCGCCGATTCGGCGATGTGTTTGAGGCGGGAACCGGCGCCGCGGCGATCAAAAAAATTCTGGAGCAAGTCGATCTGAAAAAAGTCATCGTCGAGGTGGAGAAAGAAATGGAGATCAGCAAGGATACGATCCATGAGCGCCGGCTGCTCAAGCGCTTGAAGATCGCGAAATCGATGATCCAGGAAAAGATGCGTCCGGAATGGATGATCTTGGCCGCCTTGCCGGTATTGCCGCCGGATTTGCGTCCGATGGTCGCTTTGGATGGCGGCCGGTACGCGACGTCCGATCTGAATGATCTGTATCGCCGCGTCATCAACCGCAATAACCGTCTGAAAAAACTTTTGGAACTGAATGCGCCGGAAGTCATCGTGGTGAACGAAAAACGCATGCTGCAGGAATCCGTGGATGCGCTGTTCGACAACTCCGCGCGTTTCGGCACGCAGCAGATGTCCAGCCAGCGCCGTCCGCTCCGCTCGCTTGCGGATATGTTGAAAGGCAAGCAGGGTCGCTTCCGTCAGAACCTCCTCGGCAAGCGCGTGGACTATTCCGGCCGCTCCGTCATCGTGATCGGATCCGACTTGAAACTGAATGAATGCGGACTGCCGAAGAAAATGGCATTGGAACTGTTCAAGCCGTTTGTAATCAGCAAGATCATCGAGCGGGGACTCGCGCATAATATCCGCAATTCCAACCGCCTGATCGAGCAGGCCCCTCCGGAAATCTGGGCTATTTTGGAAGAAGTCATCACTGACCGCAAAGTGCTTTTGAACCGCGCGCCAACCCTGCATCGTCTCGGCGTACAGGCGTTCCAGCCGGTGCTGATCGAAGACCTTGCCATCCGCATTCCGCCGATGGTCTGTTCCGCATTCAACGCGGACTTCGACGGCGACCAGATGGCCGTGCATCTTCCGCTTTCCGCGGAGGCGCAGAAGGAGGCCGCTGAAATCATGCTTTCCAGCAAGAACCTGCTGAAGCCGGCGACCGGCGATCCGATTGTCTATCCGACGCAGGATATGATTTTGGGTATTTATTACATGACCAAGTTCAATCCGAAAGCGAACGGCGCAGGCATGCGCTTCAGCGATCGCGACGAGGTGAGCCTGGCGTATGAGACCGGAGCCATGGACGTGAATGCGCCGGTATTTGTGCGGATCAACGGCGAGACGCTGGAAACATGCTTCGGCCGGATTCTGTTCAACAATATTCTTCCGGCTGATTTCGGTTTTGTGAACAAGATGTTCCGCAAGAAAGACGTCATCGAACTTGTGGGACGGATCATTCATCGGTATGGCACTGATGAATCCAGCAACTATCTGGACGCGATGAAGCGGCTTGGATTTGAATATGCGACGAAGTCCGGCATCACCTGGTCCATGAACGACATCAATCCGTCCGTGGAAAAGCCGGCGCTGCTTGCGAAATCTGAAAAAGAAATCGAAGTCATCCGCCAGCAATATGAGGACGGCTTGCTCACGGACGACGAGCGCCGCGTCCGCGTCCTGAGCGTGTGGGAAAAAACCAAGGAAACCCTCGGAAAACTTTCTCCGCAGACCATTGAGGAATATCAGTCCATTTTCTCCATCATCGATTCCGGCGCGCGCGGCACATGGGGTCAGCTGAACCAGATGATCGGCATGAAAGGTCTGGTGGCGAATCCGAAAAACGAAATCATCGAACTTCCGG
>CAYUKW010000031.1:0-7561 GCA_964445395.1 uncultured Candidatus Saccharibacteria bacterium | reverse complement strand
ACTTTCCATGCTGGATCTGCTCTGGATGAGCCATTTGGAAAATATGGAAGCGCTGCGCGAATCAGTGCGTCTGCGCGCGTATGGGCAGCATGACCCGCTCATAGAATACCGCAAGGACAGCCATGGCCTGTTCCGGCAGCTGCTCGCTGATTTTGACGCGTGGCTTGCGGAGAATAGCGAGAAGCTGAAGCAGGCGCCGGCGGTTGCGCCAGTTCCCAAAATCGATCTGTCCAGCCGGAAAGCCGATGTTTCGTATGAGGGTGAAAAAGTCGGCCGAAATGATCTGTGCCCGTGCGGGTCAGGGAAGAAATATAAAAAATGTCATGGGATATGACATTTTATGAACTAGGAAATGCCGCGGAAAATAAATGAAATACAATAAATTGGTCAGGGATAAAATTCCTGAATATATAAAAAGCAAGGGAGCGGTTCCGGCGACGCATATCGCCGGTGAAAAAGAATATTGGGAAAAGCTGAAAGAAAAACTTCTGGAAGAATGCGAGGAGTTCAATAGGGATGAAAGCGCGGAGGAGCTTACGGATATTTTGGAAGTCATCGAAGCGATCATCGAGTATAAAAAATTCGATGCGGCCGAGTTACAGAATGTAAAAGAAAAGAAAGCCGCTGAAAAGGGGAAGTTCCAAAAGCGGATCATTCTGGATGAATCTTAAGAAGATTTCCTAGGACTTCCGGTCGGCTAGATATGGCTCAAATGGTGTAAATGAGCCATAAGTTATGCGGGAAATATAAAACAAGGCCGGTCGGCCTTGTTTTTGATATCCCTTCCTGGGAAGGATGTATATTTCAGCCTGCAGGATCTTAGAATTTGATGATGTACATCAGATAAATGTTTTTCGGATGGTTGTCCTGTCCGGCGGGTACGGGACTTGTATCGTTGACGTGGTAGAAAAGGGAAGATCCCGCATCACCGCCCGTGAACGATCCGCCTGATCCCAGGGTGTCCGCGCTCATAAGGGCGGTATCTGCTTGTTTCGATCCAACGTTATTTGCCGTTGCGCCGCCAGAACCGGAAGCGGTTCTGCTCGCCGCGCTTGGGTCATTGCCTGCGCCATGATCCCAGCCGCGGATGAATTGACCGCGCAGATCGGGAATGTTGAATGTCGTTGCGCCATCGCCGCTGCCAAAACTCGTGCCAATGGCCGAATACAGATTGGCATATTTGGTGCGGGATATCGCGGAGCCGTTCGCCTCCAGCCATCCCATGGGAACCGTCGATCCCGCGAACGACATGACGGTCCCCGGCGGAGTCCCCACGATCTTCTGAAGAAGATTATTTATTTCTTCGCCGGTAAGTGCCCGGTTATAGATACGGACTTCATCAAGTGTGCCGTAAAACGGCCGCTGAATATCCTGTGATTCTCCGATGTTGATTGCATTTGTCTGCGATTGCAGCGAGCCGGAAACTGCAGATGAGGATTCTAAGGCTCCATTGACGTAGAGATTCACTGTTGATCCGTCAAAAGTTCCGGTGACGAAATACCATGTGCCGATCACCGGGGTGGTCGCGCTATCAAGGCTGGCCGCCCAGCCGGAGCCTGTGCTGATATTCCAGCGGAATTTATGGGCGCCGGTGATATCCAGCAGCCAATCTCCGGAATAGCCTGCGCCCGCTGATTTTTCCACGATATACATATCCGAACCGAGTAAGAATGACGGATTCACCCAGGCGCTCACCGTGATGCGGGTCGGTTTGAGTGATGTCGCATCGGGAATTGAGATAAAAGAATCCACGCTGAAGCCCATACCATATCCGATCCTTCCGGTAGTGAAAAAAGGCAAACCCTGCACCGAAGAGAGCGTGCCGTTGTTGCCGTACCGTGATTTATCCGTCGCAATTGTCCCGCCGTTATCCGAGAAAGGAAGATAGAGCACAAGGCCGTCATTGAGTGGATCATAAGCTGCTTCAGACGCAAGAGTTCCATTGAGCCGCGTTGTTCCCGAAACATCAAGTTTATTGGCTGGGCTGGCGTTGCCGACGCCGACATTTCCCGAATTGGCATTAGAAATATTATTTCCTGAGCTGGTCCACGCATTGAGTATGCCCCAGGATCCGTTCTGGTACGCTTTGATCTGATTGCTGGTCGTATTGTAATAGATTCCGCCGTTCGCGCCCGAAGGATCGCTGGCCAGATTGCCGAGCGTCAGCAGATTGCCGACGGTCAGGTCGCCGGACAGAAAAATGCTTTTCCAGCGGTTCGGCTGGGTGCCGACGCTGTAGGTCGCGTCGGTTCCCGGAAGGATGTCGGAATCAAAGGTCGCGGCGCTGACCCGCGCCACCGCCGAGGTGATGGTCTTGGAAAACGATTGCTGGGCATTCTGCGTGTTATAGCTCAGCGCGATGGTGACTTGCACCGAATCATGGCCGGGATACGCGGTTATTTTGGTGAACTGCAGCTGATCCGCATTGACATCGGACGTCGTGAGGGCGAGCGGAGCGGAATCTCCTTTTTTCAGATAGACGGCCTTGCCGGAGAGAAAGATGAGCGTCTTATCCGTGGTCGGATCCGCAGTTCGCAGGGTCAGTGAAGAAGAGGCGGTGTTGCCGGCCATATCAATGAGACTGGAGTTCCGGATCTGCTGCTGGACATTCTGCAGTACGAAATTGATCTGCTGATTCACCTGCGTGGACGCATCCTGCTGGCTTTGCAATTTGAGGACGCTGATCAGCGTGCCGTTCAAAAAAACGCCCGCAATGCCGATGAGTGCGGTGTAGATTAGAATTTCTATCAATGTAAAGCCATTTCTTTTCATATTTTTATTAAAATTATTTATATTTATTATAACACAGTACTGGTCAAAAGTTCATAAAGTCTATAAAGTCCGCAACGTCAAACAGAAGGAGAGTCCTGCGGTAGGGACTTTTGGCAGTATGGATTATTCAAATCGCAGTCGGATCGAATAAAAATATAAGGAACGTTTTAGCGATAATGGAAGCGTCAAACCGCAGCGATTGATGTTTGAGATAGTACTCATCCAGTTCCAGTTCTTTCAGAAACGGCAGGCGGGAAGCGCCGTTGACCTGCGAATAGCCGGTGATGCCGGCTTTGGCGAGCGGCAGGTGGCGGTATTTGTCCGGATATTTTCTGATTTCTTCCGGCTCATGCGGACGCGGGCCGACCAGCGCAAGCTCTCCTTTCAGGACATTGATGAATTGCGGGAATTCATCCAGCCGGAATTTTCTGAGTATTCTGCCGACGCGGGTCACGCGCGGATCATTCCTGATTTTAAAAAACGGTCCGTCATTGCGCTCGTTCAGATGCGCCAGTCCGGCGTATTTCAGCCGGTGCGTGCCGGATTTCATCGATCGGAATTTATACACGTGTATTATTTTTCCGGCGCTGACCCGGTCCAGCGCGACCATGACCGGTCCGTCGGAATCACGTTTGATGGCGATGGCGATGAACGGATACAGCAGCAGCAAGAGAGTTATCCCCACGAAAGATCCCACAATATCCAGAATTCGTTTTATAATCTGCATAGATATAAGTATATCCACATTATGAAAATCGCGTTAGTGCATGATTATTTGAACCAATACGGGGGAGCTGAGCGCGTACTGGAATCGTTCAGCGAGCTTTTTCCAGAGGCGCCCATCTACACGCTGTTTTACGATAAGGACGGAACCATGGGTCGTTTTGAGGACAGGGTGATAGAGACGAGTTTTCTAAATCATGACCTGGTTTCCAAAAATCACCGGCCATTTATTCCGCTGATGCCTCTGGCCGCGTCCCGGCTGGATCTCGGGAAAGAGTTTGACGTCATCCTTTCTTCCAGCGCCGGCTACGGCAAGGGGATACGCTACGGCGAGGATACGGCGCATATCAATTATTGCCATACGCCGCTCCGGTATGCCTGGGAGCATAAGAATTATTTTGATTGGCATCCGTTCGTGGAAATGGCCGCCGCTCCGGCATTCTGGTATCTGCGGAAATGGGATTATCGCGCCGGACAGAAACCCGGAAAGATGTTCGCAAATTCCGATTTCATCTCCAGAAAAATAAAGAAATATTATGGCCGGGATTCGGAAGTGCTGTATCCGCCGGTGGATCTGAAAATATTCTATCGCGATCCGAAGATACAGAAGCAGGGATATTTTCTGGCGGTAGGGAGGATGCTGCGATATAAAAAGTTCGATTTGATCATCAAGGCGTTCAATAGATTGAATCTGCCGCTGCTGATCATCGGCGACGGTCCGGAGTTGGAAAATCTGAAAAAGCTGGCGCGCTCGCCGAAAATCCATTTCCTTTCATTTATGCAGGAAGATGAGTTGCGGACGTATTACAACGGCGCGGAGGCGGTGTTGTTTCCGCAGGAAGAGGATTTCGGACTCGTGGCGGCCGAAGCGCAGGCGTGCGGCACGCCGGTGATCGCGTTTGCGCAAGGCGGAGCGAAAGAAATCGTAAGTGACGGCGCGACCGGAATCCTGTTCGACCGTCAGACCGTTGAGGATCTGGTAATGGCGGTGAAAAAATTCCAGCTTTCTTCTTTCGATGAAAAAGTGATCCGGGATTCGGCAAAGCGATTTTCCAAAACAACGTTTTCGAAAAGGATTTCCAAAATTGTCGCCGCTGCGGGAGTACGATAAGATAAAACTATGCGGAGATACCCATTCGTATTTGCCGTTACACTTCTTTTTTTGTTCCTCGCTCCATACAGATCGGTGAATTTTTCATATGCGCAGACGAATTCTGCGATACCTGATCTGGGACCCGGTTGTGCGCTGGATCCGAAGACCGGACAATGCCTGCAGGCGGCGCCTTCTCCGGCGATGCCGGTTGTTCCCCAGGCGCCGGCGTCGGATGCGACCGTTGAATTGCAGGGCCAGATTTCAGAACCTCAGAAATCCGCACCGAAATTGCCCGCGGTAAAATTGATTCCGGCACCGGTCATTGCGACAACGAGCATCATCGAGGACACCAGTTTTTTAGGGAAAGTTTCCGCGCTGTGGCGCGATCCGGCGGTGCAGTTTTTTTTCAAAAAAATCGCTTTGCCGTTTTCCGTTACGCTGGCGGCGGTGAGCGGAAGTTCGCTGATGATGACCGTGGTCGCGGGCAACGCCCGGGTGGCAGTTGATTTGTCACGGTTCTTCCAGTCATTGGACACGCTGCGTTTTCAGATTCTCGGATTTGTCAGATTGAAGCGACGGAAGCCATGGGGAAGAGTTATCGAAAAAATATCCGGCTCGCCGATTCCCGGCGCGACCGTGGAAATTTTCAATGCGGAATTTGATAAATTGACTGATGTCTTTACGACTGATGCCGATGGCAGATTTGAATTTTTCGCGGTTCCGGGCACGTATTATCTCAAAGTTTTTAAAAAAGGATTTTCCAAAAAAACCACTGATCGCGTGACCGTGCATTCCGCCGAGCAGTTCATTGATCTTGAAATAGCCCTGGCTCCCTTGCGGGAAGGTCTGGGATTGCCTTCAGTATGGCGATTCAATGTATTTCAGGCGCTTATTCACGCCATCGATGTTGCAAATCCTTATCTTCTGGCCTTCGGCACGCTGGTGAGCGCCGGCGAGGCATATATTACGCCAGACAGGATGAACTGGGGAATTCTCGCGGTATACGTGTCGCTGGATTTTTTGAAAATATATCTTGCGTCGCATCTGGTCAGGCCGCTCGCGGTTGTTCGGGATAAAAAAACGCAGCTGCCGATCGATCTTGCCGTAGTGAGAATTTTTGACGCCAGAAAGAACTGGCTTTTGACGACCAAGGTTACGGACCGCAAGGGGAGATTCGCCGTATTAGTGGTTTCGGGAGAGTACTATCTCACCTGTGCCAAGGAAGGGCATAAGCCCTATCGTTCTGACATCATTCGTGTCGGAAGAAATACGATTCCCGATTTTTCCATCGTATTGGAATAGCGTCCATCCGCCGCTTTGAAAGTATGAAAAATGTGGTAAAATAGCAAGATGAGATTCATATCGATAGCAGTCCTCATATCGTTCGCGCTGACCGCGCTGCCCGCCGCTCCGGTTTTGGCGTCTGTTGCCGATCACGCCGTTCAAAGCGCGTCGCTCTGGCAGCAGATCGGGGATCTTTTCCGTCCGGCCAAGACGCAGAGCAATGTCGAACAGCTCAGCAGTCCGAGCGAGCCTGTCGTCATTGAGCAGCCGGTACTTTCAATTGGCGACTATTTCGCGTCGCGCTGGGATAATGTGAAAGAATCGGTTTCCAATGTTTTCAACAGCATCCCGCTTCCTCATTTCACAAATCCGCTGAGTAATTTCACTTTTCCGAAGATCGGCAATAATACTCCGCCAGCCCCGGCTGTTCTCCCTGTGCCCGAGAAAAAAGTTGAAGCGTCCGTTACTGCGCAAAATCCACAACCCGACATCCAAGCTCAGCAATCTCCGGCATCGCCTCCGCAGAGCAGTCTGGGTTCGGTTCTCAAAACCGAATTGATTTCCGGCGCTATAGGCGCGGCGGCCGGTTTTGGTTTAAGTCTCTCAACAAAGACATTTCTTAGTTATAGCGCGGATTATCTTGCTCCGGTGATAACGGAATACGCATCCATTTTGACATATTCCGAATATGTGACGCTGGCAGGAACCGGATTCGGCGCAATTGGCGGGGGTTTGGTGATGTACGCGTGGGGAGGAGAAAATGCGAATCCGCCGGCATTTCTGAGGGATACGGCGCGGCAATTCCGGAAAACTGTCGATGATGCGTATGTCGGCACAATTAATTTGTTCACCTTGAAAAATTCTCAATACAATCCGGAAAAGCCGAATCAGCCGACGCTGGGGGATATTCTTACCGGTCATGGAGATCTTCAGTCGAATTCCCCAAATAGCGGCAGTTCTCCGATTTCGCCGGTTCAATCAGCGGCAGGAACTGTTCCGGCAGGGGTGAATTCCGGAACGCCCGCACCCGCAGTTTCCGGCGATCAACCGGACACGATAATCGGCGGCAATCTGAATTGGGCAGGTTCTTTCACGGTGACGTATTTCGGCTGCGGCGATGCCAACCAGCAATTCGGTCCCTATACCGCTGACTGGACATCGCATCTGGCGCAGCTGCCGAATACTCCGGATCTTGTCTATGGCGGCCCCATCACTGTCGTTGACGGCAGTTTCGGCGGGAATTTCAGGATTTCTTTCGATGAAGCCGCCGCAAAGTGGAAAGCGTTAATCACGACCGCTGATTTTACGGTCACCAATTCCAGTTATGCCGTTGCAAGGGATTCAACGAAGAGTTTTATCAAAGGGAGTCTTGTTTTGCTTCCGGGAGGCAGCCAGCATGCAATCGGCATGAATTGCCAATCCGGATCAGGGAATTTTTCCGGCAAAGCCGGGCAATAATTATTATTAAAAAATTATTTTTATGCAGCAGGGTACAGTACTGAAGAGCGTGTGGTTCTGGGTCGCGTCTGCCGCGGTCGTGGCGGCTGTCGCCGTCGGAGTTGATTATTATCATTGGAGAAATGCCATGCTGGAGAAGCAATCGGCAGCGCCGTCCGCGTTACCATCCGCGACAACGACGTCGACAGCGCCGAAACCTGTTCTTCCTGCGGTTTCAAAACCAAAAACAAC
>CAYUKW010000030.1:0-7728 GCA_964445395.1 uncultured Candidatus Saccharibacteria bacterium | reverse complement strand
AAAATCTGCAACGATTGCAAGGTGGTTCGCCGGGAGAACCGTGTTTTTATCGTATGCAAAATTAAAAAGCATAAACAGCGCCAGAGATAATCCAAAACTATGAGAATCATCGGTATTAATTTACCCGACAATAAAAGAATAGATATTTCATTGACCTACCTGTACGGCGTCGGCCGCACTTTGGCGTCCGCCATCCTGGTGGCGACGAAAATCGATCCGAGCAAGCGCGCGAAGGATTTGACGCAGGACGAAGTGAGCAGGATCAAGGAATATATCGAAAAGAATCATAAGGTGGAAGGCGAGCTCCGCCAGATTGTCAAACAGAACATCGCGCTCTTGAAAGATCTGCAGTCCTATCGCGGCATCCGCCATATGCGGAGATTGCCGGTCCGGGGACAGCGGACGAAGACCAATTCCCGCACGGTCCGCGGCAATGTCCGTAAGACTGCCGGCAGCGGTAAGCGGAAATCTGAACTCAAGTAATCAATAATTATGGGAAAGAAAAAAGTTTTAAAACAAACAACTGAAGAGGCGATCAAGGAATCCGAAAAGGTGGAGGCGGCGGCGGTGAAAACCGGCGGCAAATCCGCGGGCAAACAGCTCATTAAAGGAGCGGTTTACATCAAGGCCTCCTTCAACAACACCATCATCACCGTGACTGACGCTTCCGGCAACGCGATCGCGTGGGCATCCGCCGGATCGCTCGGATTTTCCGGACCGAAAAAGGCTACTCCGTTCGCGGCATCCAAAGTGATCGCGGCGATCGCGGAAAAGCTCAAGAAGACCGGATTATCCAGCGTTGACGTGTTCGTGACCGGCGTCGGCAGCGGACGGGATTCAGCGGTTCGTTCATTGGCGAATCAGGGTTTCAATATCACGTCCATCCGCGACATGACTCCGATTCCGCATAACGGCCCTAGACCTAAGAAAGTCCGCAGAGTATAATGTCAGTCTGTATCATATATATAAAGAATATCCATGTTTAATACCACAGAAAAAAGAGAACGATCGCTGGGTGTGCACCTTTTCCTGAAGGCGCATCGTTGCAATTCTCCGAAATGCGTCCAGCTGCGGAAAGGATACCGGCCGGGCATCCACGGACAAGCCCGCCATGCGGTCACCGAATTCGGCAAGCTTTTGAATGAAAAGCAGAAGATCAAGGCAAGCTACGGACTTCGCGAAGCTCATTTGCGGAAAATCTTTTCCGCCGCGCTGAAAAGCTCGGGCAATACGGGCAATATGATCGTCCAGCTCCTGGAGCGCCGCTTGGACAATGTCCTTTTCCGGATCGGTTTTGCGCCGTCCCGATCGGTCGCGCGCCAGCTGATCGGCCACGGCCATGTGATGTTGAACGGCCGCAAGCACACCATTTCTTCGTACGCGGTGAAGATCGGCGATAAGCTCGCAATCCGCCCGCAATCCAAAAACAATGTCTCTTTGAAAGAATTGAACGCGGAAGGGCTCAAGAAATTTGAAGCGCCGGTCTGGGTCCGCCTGGATAAGGAAAAAGTGGAAGGCGAAGTCGTTTCTCTGCCGAAAGATATCGAGGTTCCCTTTGATGTCAATATGGTCGTCGACTATTATTCAAAATAACAATTAATTATTCATACCTATTATGCAATTTGCGTACTTAAGCGAATCAGTGATCATTAAAAAAATCTCAGAGACCGACACGGACGGCGTTTTCGAAATCGAGGGTCTGTACCGGGGATATGGAATAACCATGGGTACTGCGCTGCGCCGCGTTCTTTTTTCATCGTTGCCTGGCGCCGCCATCACGCAATTCAAAGTCAAAGGCGCCGGCCATCAATTTTCAACCATCGCCGATGTGAGCGAGGATCTCGTGGAGATGGGCCTGAATCTCAAGAAAGTCCGTTTTCGCCTGCACACCGATGAGCCGCAGGTGCTGACGCTGAAAGTGAAGGGCGAAAAAGAAGTCACCGCCGCGGACATCGAACTGAATTCCAATGTTGATCTGATAACTCCGGACGCGCATATCGCGACGCTGACCAGCAAGTCCGCCGAACTGGAGATCGAATTGACCGTCGAACGCGGCCTTGGTTTTGTCGCGGTTGAATTGCAGAAATCTGATAAGCTGCCGATCGGCACTATCGCGCTGGATGCGGCGTTCTCTCCGGTGGTGAAAGCTAATTTCACCGTTGAGAATATGCGCGTCGGCGACCGGACTGATTACAATAAATTGGTCATTTCAATCACGACCGACGGCAGCATCACTCCTTCCTCCGCGCTCCACAAGGCGAGCAATATTCTGAAGGATCATTTTGAAAAGGCTTCACAGATAGAAGTAAAGGAAGTCGAAGCTCCGGCAGAGGAAAAGAAAAAAGAAACTAAAAAGAAACCGACGAAGAAATCCAAGAAATAAGATTATAAGCCACTATTATGACACCGCGAAAATTCGGAAGAACCAGAGGCAAAAGGATATCGTTCCTGAAGACTCTGGCTCACAATTTAATAATGAGCGAAAAGATGCAGACCACCGAAGCGAGGGCGAGTGAAATTCGCACCCGCGTCGAAAAGCTGGTGACGCTTGCGAAGAAACAGAATCTGGCAAGCCTCCGCCTGCTTCTTTCGCGTCTTCCGAAAGAATCCGCGACAAAGCTCTATTATGAAATCGCCCCGCGTTTTCAGAGTCGGAAAGGCGGATATCTGCGGATTACGAAAACCGCGCTCCGCAGGAAACGCGATGCGGCGCCGCAGTCAATTATTGAATTTGTATAACACTATGACCAAGGAATATACCATTGACGCTAAAAATAAAAAATTGGGACGGCTGGCGTCGGAGATCGCGCATATTTTGCAGGGCAAGAAAACCGCGTACTATGATCCGAGATTGGCGGGCGGGGATAAGGTTCTGGTGACCAACGTGAAAGACGTGGAAGTCACCGGCAATAAACTGGTCCAGAAGATGTATTACCATCACACCGGCTACATGGGGCATCTGCGGGCGAAAAGCCTTCAGGAGGTGATCGCCAAAGATCCGACCAAAGCGCTCCGCCACGCGGTTGAACGGATGCTTCCGAAGAATGCTTTGCGATCGAAGAGAATGTTGCGATTAGTCATCAAATAATACCCATGCCACCAAAAACAGCAAAAACCGAATCCAAAACAGCGAAGAAACCGGCGGCAAAGCCGGCGCTAAAGGCGGTTGCGCCGAAAGCTGAAACCGCGCGGTATTTTGAGGCAAAAGGAGGACGCAAGACCGCAGGCGCAAGAGTCCGCCTCTTCACCAAGCATCACACCGGCGTCACGGTCAACGGAAAAGATCTCAAGGACTATTTCCGGGAAGAAGATCTGCAGCAGACGGTGCTGCGTCCGCTGGCGACTATGAATATGGAAAAAGAACTCGGGGTTACGGCCATGGTGAGCGGCGGAGGTCTGCGCGGCCAGGCTGATGCGGTTTCTCTCGGTATCGCCCGGGCGCTTACGCTGTTGGACGGTGAATTCAGAAAGAAATTGCGCGCCGAGAATCTTCTCACCCGCGATTCACGGGCAGTGGAACGCAAGAAATACGGGCTCAAGAAAGCAAGACGGGCTCCGCAATGGGCGAAGCGCTAAAGATGAAAATAAAAATTCCCCGGAACGGGGAATTTTTATTTCAGATACTGCTGCGGATTTGCCCGAGAACATCTTCTTTCAGCAGCATCACGATTGAAAGATAGGAAATGATCACTGCAGCGATTGTAATTAGTATCGGCAATCCCAGAAGCTGCAGGGCGATCGCGAGCGCGGCGCTTATTAGGGACGCCAGCAGTATTTTTCCCAGTTTATCCGCAATGGTAAAATGCACGGACTCATCCATTTTCTGCCAGATGAATGCATTGGCGAGAACCTGAGTGATCAGTGTGGAAATGGAACAGCCGACAATGCCCAGTACCGGAATCAGAAGAACATTGAACAGAATATTTCCGATGGCGCCAATCAGCGAGAAGCGCACGAATTTTTTCTGCTGGTTATAGGCGAGCAGGGAGTTGCTGACGATGACGGACGGAAAAATGATCAGCAGCGTCAGCAAAAGCACCTGGAATGACGCGGTGGCGGGAAGGTATTCGGGTCCGAAGAGCAGGCCGATGATGCCGGCGCTGAGCGGCAATCCGATGAGCGCTGCCGGCACGGCGACAAACAGCGACGCCACGATGGATTTTTCCAGGATTCTGCGGAAACGTTCCTTATGGTCGCTATGGGAAAGCTTGGAGAGAACGGGAAAGAGGCTGGCGGCGAAAAGGCCCGCCATCGTATAGAGGAACATGATCGGCTTCTGCGATGCGGAATAAAAGCCGATCTCCGCCGGCGACCGCATCCATCCGAGCATGATGAGATCGGTGTTGATCATGATCGCGCCGAGGAAGCTCGCGAATGCGAACGGAAGGGACGAGGATATGATGGGCTTGATGAGTTTGGAATTGAAGTGGGTGAGTATCTTCGAGAAATAATGCCGGAGCATCCAGATCATCAGCACCAGGCCGGCCGCAGTGCCGGCGATATACGCATAGGTCAATCCCGCGCTGCCGGGATATTTCATGAGCGCATACATGCCGAGTCCGACGATAACGATATTGGTGAAAATCTCATTGATCGCTTCCCACTGCATATGTTCGATGGCCCGCCCGATCGCGAATCCGTAATTGCGCAGGCTGTCGAAGATAAGCAGTAGCGTTACGACGGAAAGCAGCGTGCGCGCTTCGTCGATCTTTGTCAGATACGGCGCGCCGAAAATCAGCACCGCCGAGCCGACGGCCAACAGTCCGATTTTCAGGAAGAAGGCCGTGGAGAAATACTCCGCGCTCGCTTCGGGATTTTTCGCGGCTTCGCGGGTGACGATGGCGCTGATGCCGATGTCGGAAAGGATAAGCAGAAAGGCGACCAGGCTCATCACATAGGAGAACGCGCCCCAGCTTTCAGGACCGAGCAGGCGTGCGGCGAATATGACAAGCGCAGCGCGGAGGACGCGGCCGGAAATCTGTCCGAAAAAAAGCCAAAAGGTGTTTTTGGCCAGCGTCTGTTTTTGCGTCTGGTTCTCGAAAAGAAAACGGCGTATTTTTTTCAGCATCAGGAGTGATTGGTTATGAGGAATTTGACGGTGCGCACCAGGATCACGATATCCAGCAGCAGGGAATTGTTTTTGATGTAGTAGATGTCGTATTGGAGTTTCTGATATGCGTCCACCGCGGATGCCGCGTAGCGATAATTGATCTGGGCCCAGCCGGTGATGCCCGGTTTGGTGAGATGCCGGAGATCATAGTACGGGAGCTCTTTCCGCAGCTTCACGATGAATTCAGGCCGTTCCGGACGCGGACCGACAAAGGAAAGTTCTCCTCTGATGATGTTGTACAGCTGCGGAAGCTCGTCCAGGTGGGATTTGCGGAGCAGATTGCCGAACCGGGTCACGCGCGCATCATTGAAATAATTCGCCCATTGCGGCCCGTCTTTTTCAGCGTCAGCGCGCATGGTGCGGAATTTCCAGATGGTGAATTCCTGTTCATTTTTGCCGACCCGCCGCTGGGAAAAGAATGCGGAGCCGGGCGAGGTGAGTTTTATCGCTATCGCAATCAGCGCCAGCAGCGGCAGCAGCGCGACGCCGAGCGCGAGCGCGAACAGGCGTTCCAGCGGGTCGCTGACGATCTCATAGATCTTATGCGTCGAGGTGAGATTTTCCAAAAACCAGACTTCTTCCAGCTCCGCGAGCGGAACCTTCCGGAAGATGAGTTCGTACAGCTTGGAAAGATCCATGATTTCGATGCCGAGCGTCAGGCATTTATAGATGAGCTTTGCGGACAGGTTGTCTTTTTTGATATGCGCCGGGATGATGATGGTCGTGATGTTATTGGCGATGATGATCTGCGACAGATGCCCGAATTCCTTATCCTGCAGCCCTTCTTTCATCCAGTAGCTTATCCGGTAGCCGAGCTGCGGGTTTTTTTCCAGGTACGCGGCTATCTCCTGGGATGTCTGATTCGCGCTCACCAGCAGGATCCGGTTGGACGCGCCGGTTCTGCCCAGCACGGAATTGTAGATCGCGCGCCAGATATAGTTGACGCCGCCGAAGATCAGGAAAAACACCCCCAGGTTGGTTTTCGGCGTGATTTCAAAATAGGGGACTGCGTAGAAAAAAAGCGCCGCGAAAAAGATGTTCGCGATGGTCGTATACCAGAATCTTTTTTCAAATTCAAAATCATTTTTCAGAATCTGCAGATCATACAGCCCGGCGATATAAAAAACCATGATCCACAGTCCGAAGATGATGGTGAACGGCTCAACGTGGTAATTGATGAATTGCGCGTAAAAACGATGGCCATAGCGTATCCACAACGTGATCAGCAGCGCTCCGTAGAGGGTGAGGATATCGCCGGAAATGAGAATTGTCTGCTTGAGTCTGGACAAGGTATTCATGTTCAATGTTATACTAATATAACACTAATTATTAACAAAAAATAACATACATACTATTATGAACAAGGAATATATTTTGCCGGCGAGCATCCTGATTGCCGCGGTATTGATTGCGGGCGCGGTGATTTATACCGCAGGTCTGCCGGGAGCGCTTGATAATGGCGCAAACGGCGGAAATAAGCCGGTCGTCGTGACGGGCGATGCCTTGAAACTGACCAGCGGCGATGTCGTATTGGGGGATTTGAGCGCCCCGGTGACGGTGATCGAATACAGCGATTTCCAGTGCCCGTTCTGCGGACGATTCTTTTCGCAGACGGAAAGCCAGGTGCGTGAAAATTATATCAAGACGAATAAAGTGAAATTCGTATACCGGAATTTCGCATTCCTTGGCGCGGAATCCAAGGCAGCGGCGAATGCGGCGGAATGCGCGAAAGATCAGGGTAAGTACTGGGATTTCCATGACGCCTTGTTTACTGCGGAAATAAAAGACGGCCAGGAATCCAACGGAAATTTGAACCGTTCCCTGTTCATGTCGATCGCAAGCCAGCTGAAACTGAATGCGGATCAATTCGGTTCCTGTCTGGACAGCAATAAATATGCGGAAAAAGTAGCCGCTGATTATGCCGGCGCGCAGACCTTGGGGGTTCAGGCGACGCCGACGCTTTTTGTAAATGGTACTAAAGTTGAGGGCGCGGTTCCATATGAACAATTCAAAGCGACCATTGATGCGGCGCTCGCGAAGTAAGAATCACGGTATTCACGTTTCACTTTATACTTTTAACTTTTAAACTACTTTTATGGAACATCACGTCATAATTTACAGCACACCGACCTGCGTCTATTGCCGGATGGCGAAGGAATTTTTCAAGAAGAATGGCGTCGACTACACGGAGCATGATGTGGCGCTGGATGAAGCCGCGCGGAAAGAAATGGTGGACAAATCGCATCAGCTCGGCGTGCCGGTCATTGATGTGGATGGCGAGATCCATGTCGGCTTCAACCGTCCGGAATTGGAAAGAGCTTTGGGGTTGAGATAACTACAGAATGTACGATCTACTCATTATAGGCGGAGGTCCGGGCGGCATCGCTGCCGGCATTTATGCGGCGCGCAAAAAATTGCACGCGGCGATTATTTCCGAAAGTTTCGGCGGACAATCGGCGGTTTCCAATGATATTCAGAACTGGGTGGGAACCTCCTCCATTTCCGGATTTGAATTTTCAAAAAATCTGGAAGAACACCTGCGTTCTTATAAGGATTTGGAAATAATCGATGGAGATCTGGTTGCGAAAATCGAGAAGACAGATGGGGGATTCCGGGTA
>CAYUKW010000029.1:0-7805 GCA_964445395.1 uncultured Candidatus Saccharibacteria bacterium | reverse complement strand
GACCCCGCAGCACCATCAGCCCCTCCCCTTGATTCGGTTTTCAAGTCTCCGCGCTAGATGAAAAATAACATAAAAAAATGCGGATAGCAACCGCAACAACAGCATCCCGCAATCAAATGATCGTGCGCCGCTACAGCAGTTTCCTATTCTCAATATCCTCGATTTTCCGCAACCGTCGCTGATGCCGCTCTTCTCCGGAAAATTGCGCCGGCAGCCATGCCATCACAATGCGCTTGGCGTCTTCCTCTTCGATGAAATCGGACGCGAAACAGAGCGCGTTCGTATCGTCATCGGTGCGCGACGCCATCGCCTGATCGGAATTGAACGCCAGTACCGAACGGACATTCTTGAATTTATTCGCCACGACATCCATGCCGACGCCGGATCCGCAGATCAGAATCGCCCGCGATTGTGTCGGATCCAAGCTGACTTTCCGCGCGGCGAGTGCGGCAAAATCGGTGTAGTCATCGGTCTCCACCAGCTGCGTATTGCCGACATCCACCACTTCGTAGCCGTCATTTTTCAGATATTGTTTCAGGGATTCCTTGAGATTAAACCCCCGATGGTCTGCGCCAATGTAAATCAGCATAGTGAACTTATCTTAATAATACTTTCAAACGCGATACTTGCCAATTTCATACAGACCAAGGCGCGAGGAGGAAATCGGAGCTATGCTCCCTTTCCAACGAGCAACGAAGGTATGGATGAAATTGGCAGTATCCCTTCGGGTTGTCGCTCAAATGCACCATCTCTGTGTCATTCCTCCTCGAGGCAGCCAAGCTGCGATCTCGTCGTCATTCCTTGAGCTGATGCATTTGAGCGGACAACGCGTTTAGGAATTATTATTAAGATAAGTTCTACAAATTTTCCGCCGCTTTCAGGACGTGTCCAACCAGCGTAGACACATAGCCCGCCTCGTTGTCATACCAGGAAAATACCTTCACGAAATCGCCATCCACCACTTGAGTGAACTTCAGATCGATGACCGCGCCATAGGGTTCTCCGATAACATCGGAAGAAACCAGCTGATCTTCGGTGACTTTCAAAATTCCTTTCCAGCGCTTGTCCTTGGCGGCTTTCCGGAAGATATCATTAATCTCCTCAGTGGACGTTTTTCGTTTCGCCAAAAAAGTGAAGTCTGCGATTGAACCGGTAATCACCGGTACCCGCATCGCGACACCATCAAATTTACCTTCCAACTCCGGCAAAGCGCGGATAACGGAAATCGCCGCGCCGGTAAATGATGGCGAAATATTCTGCGCCGCGGCGCGTCCGCGGCGGAAATCTTTTCCCTTTGTCGGACCGTCGGTCAGATTTTGGGTCGCGGTATATCCATGCACGGTATTTAAAAATGCTTTTTGAATGCCAACAGTTTCAGACATGATGGCAGCAACCGGAGAAGTCGCATTTGTCGTACACGAACCATTGGAAGTAATCTTGCAGGTCTTGAACAGTTCTTCATTGACTCCCAGTAAGACGGTTTTCGCGTCAGCGCGCTCATCGTCTTTTGCCGGAGCGGTGATGACCACGCGCTTTGCGCCGGCGGTCAGATGAGCGGATGCTTTTTCAAATGATTCGAACGCGCCAGTCGATTCCACGGCAATATCGATTTTCATTTCTTTCCACGGAAGCATCGCAGGATCTTTTTCCTGAACCACTTTTACTTCCTTGCCGTCAACGAAGATGGAATTACCCGACACTTTCACCTCATGACCAAATTGCCGGTACACGGTATCGTACTTGAGCAGATATGCGAGATTTTCCACATCGCCCAGATCATTGATCGCGACGATCTCCAGATTTTTATTATCCCAAGCTTGGCGGAAGAACAGTCTGCCAATTCTTCCAAAACCATTAATTGCTATGCGTGCTTTCGCCATAAGTTGTTATTTGTTTAATTTATACCATTATACATTCTTTTTTCTGGTATTTAAATGAATAAACACCGCGAGGCCGGCTGCCATCATAATAGCTCCGTATAAAAGCGCGGGTTTTGATCCAAATTCCGTCCAAAGCATTCCACCGGCCAATCCGGCGAACAGCGAAGAAATGCCGACAGCGCCGTTCAGAAATCCCTGGCCGGATGCCAATTTATCATGCGGCACCAATTGCGATGCCAGCGCGCGCTCCACGCCGTCAGTCATCGCCGAATATAATCCGAATATGATGAAACCGAACATGACGCTTCCGATGGTTGAAAAAAGCGCCAGCTCAAGATACGCGCAGATCGCCGCCAGAAATCCGCCGGCAATGACTTTCTTTTCGCCGATACGGTCGGCGAGCTTCCCGGCGGGAATGGCGAAAATGACGAAGGAAAGATTGTAGACAAAGTACATGAGCGGAATGGAAAATCCGTTCAATCCGACTTCTTTGGATTTCAAAAGCATGAGCGCGACCGGCATGACGCCCAATCCGAAAATAAACACCGCGGCGATATACTCCTTGAAGACTCCGCTGTATTCCTTGAGCGAAAAACTGAATGCCGGATGAGTCTTGGCTACGGCGTCCGAGTTCTCTTTCCGGATATCGCGCACAAAAATAAACGTGCCGATCGCCAGCAATCCCACCACAAATGAAATCCTGAAGAGCAGCCGATAGTCATTCATGATCAACGGAAGAATCAAAACCGCGGCGAGCGGACCCAGCGTCGCGCCCACCGTATCCATCGCGCGATGATAGCCGAATGACTTGCTGATCTCGCTGCGCTCAACGGACTCGGAAATCAGAGCGTCGCGCGGCGAATCGCGGAGACCTTTGCCCACCCGGTCGATCGCGCGCAGAAAAAAGACCTGCCAGAAACTCCCGACCAGGGAAAGAAACCAGCGCGTGGATACGGAAATCACGTATCCGCCGACCGCGAGAACCTTCCGCTTGCCGAGCTTGTCCGAAAGCCAGCCGAAATAGATTTTCAGGACACTGGCGAGCGCGTCGGCAAACCCCTCGATAAAACCGACGAACACCGGCGGTGCCCCGAGCACGATCGTCAAAAATCCCGGCATGACCGAATACATCATCTCCGCCGAGAAGTCATTAAAAAGGCTTACCAGTCCGAGGAAGAAAACATTCCGCTGCAGACCGAATATCCGCTTGTCATTTCCATCCATCTATCTATTCTAGCACGACCGTATCACCCGCCTTAAACCCGTATTTTTTTGAAAGTCCGGCGTTGATTTCCAGAACTCTGTCCACCGGTTCCGGCGGATAATAGATCTGCGGTTCGCCGAATCCGGCGGGCGGCACATTCTCAGTCACGCCCACGACCAGATCCCCCTTGATCCAGACCATATCCAGCGGAAAATGCATATCCGGCATCCAGAATCCCCGCTTCGCCGGACTGGAAAATATAAACAGCATCCCGCTTTCTTCCGGAAGCGATGCGCGCCCAGACAGCCCCCGCGCCTGCGCGATCGCATTGTCCGCGATCTCAACATTAAAACCGGCATCGCCGATGCGGACGCTATGCACTTTCACAGGCAGCTTATCGAGCAGCAGCACTTTATACAATCCGGCAATCACCATCACCGCGACAAAGATTCCGCAGCCGATGATTATTTTCCTGAGCGATTTCATTTTCTAATTATACAGCATCCGGAACAGCACGATGCCGAAGGTCACCGCCACATTCAGCGACTCCTTCATGCCGCGCATGGGAACTTCGATGACGCTGTCGCATTTCTTCAGCACTGCCTTGGAAACTCCGTCGACTTCATTGCCGAAAACAAACGCGATCTTATCCGGATTTTTAATTTTTAGCCGGTAGTACGGAATCGCGTCCTCAGCCAGCTCGACCGCGATGATCGTAACACCGTCGTTTTTCAGTTTCGCGATCAATCTGGCCGTCGAATCCGCTTTCTCCCACGGAACAGACTGTTCCGCTCCCAGGGAAATTTTCACGAACTGCTGCCGCGGCCGGCCGAACCGATCGAACGGATCAGGCGTGATGCCGCAGAGATATATTTTTTCAATACCCAGTGCGTCCGCGGTCCTAAATATGGAACCGACATTATTGATGCTGCGAATATTGTCCAGAATCACTATCATATCCTTTACCTTAACAAAATCCGATAAACATTGTATAGTGCTCTTAAGACAGCAAATCCGGAAATGATGGAGGGGTGATGAACCTTAAAAACCTAGCGCTCGCCTCCGTCCTGATTTTGACGGCAGGCTGCGATGAGAAAGATCTGGATCAGGTCCTTGTCGACCAGCTCTGGACCAAGACTGTGGAAATAACCGGAATCGATCCGGGCACTCCCAAGCCGGACCTGGGCATGCTGGATGAGGATCTGTACCATAAAATCCTCCGTACGGAATGCGAATCGAAATCCGGCGGATCGAAGGAAGACTGCCTCGCCGACCGCAAGGAACTCGAGGATTCGGTTCTTCCCAAGACAGGAAAGGATTATGCGTCGCGTTACGCCGGCTACCTGCAGGCTGACCGGAAGATACTCAATGAGAATTGCGGGGAATATTCCGATAAAACGAAGAAGAGCCAATGCGAAGCGGATAAGGTTTCCGCCCGCGGCTCCGGAAACATTCTCGGCCGGGCGTTTCTCGGCAATAATTACGTGGAAATCTATTACGAAAATATTTGGAGCTATCTGCGCCGCCGCGATGAATATTACGCCTCCTATCATCTGCCATTCAGCTACGAAGAAAAAGAGGGATTTTTCTATAGCGTGATTGCGCATGAAATGCTCCATATCGCCCTGCATATCAAAGGAGCCGATAGCGATGATCATCATCGCATGATGCGGGATACGTATATGGACCCGCTCATGAACCTGATCAGCGATTACGAAAACGCCGGCAGGAAAGGCTATCACCGCGAAATGGCGTTCAGCAGCCTCGAGGTCGGCATCAACGGCGATGAAGCTTCGAAGCGCATCAAAAATCGGGAGAATTCAGACTCGCACGAATCGAAGAAAGAAACCCTTGTTCTTCCGTGCGGTTTGCGCATACAGTAGCACCCTCTTCTTAACGGAAGAGGGATTTTTATATAAAATCCGCCCTAGGTGGGCGGACATACTATTTCTTCATCAACGTGAACAAATGCCTTTATCTTCCGAACAATCTCGATGCGCGGATCGCGCGAACCCATGAGATCGCAATTCGTCAGGAAATATTCAACCATGACTAGGAAGTCGCTGAAGTCAATCAGGTATTTGCCGAAACCGATCAGCAATCTTCCATCGGTGATCTGCGTCTTGTGCTGGATATCAGTCAGCGTCTCTATGCGCTCCGGCAGACCGAGCCGGTCGCCGTATCTTGTGAATCCCGGTATGACTTCCAAATAGGCAAGCCGCTGGAAATATGCCGCCTTCAGCGCATTCACCTCTTCGCCGCGGATCTCTTCAAAAAGAATGCGGCTGATCATTTCACAGAATTTCTCAAAATGAATCTCTTCGCCGCGGAGAGAGACTTTCGTCTGCCCGCCTTCGGCGAAATTATTCACTTCAACGAGAATACTCCAACTGCGCGGCAACCGGATCGCCATACTATCGCACTCCCCGCTTTGCGGAACGATTTTTCAGAAACAGCAGCAGTTCATGGGTGAAAAACAGCGCCGATCCCAGAATAAGGAGCAAGTCTCCGACACTTTCCATATAGAGTCCATTCGGCGTCTCAATCCAATCGCAGAGCCACCAGACTTTCGTATCGCTCGTCATGGATTGGTGCAAAAAAGTCGACACGCTTTCATACGCGCACCGCACGGGCATCTTGCCGTCATTCAGCAGCGCGGCAAGCGCATTCGCTATGGCGCCGCAGGAAAAAATGACGATTCCGGGGTTATCCCGGTTCTCAATCAGCAGCCACCAGGCGAAACAATAGATCAGGGAGAAGTAGACGAAGGAATCCCTGAAAAATTCGGTCCACCGGATCAGGCCGCCGGCTACCAGAAATGCCGCCAGCGGCAGAATGCGCCGCAGAGAACTTTTCATGGTCCAGCGTTTCCAGCCCAGCGCCAATGCGGCGCCGAACAGCACCCCGGGACTGCAGCAGAAAAGCCACCAATCCGAATCCGCGATATGCGCCATTGCGCCATCCTGATTATCAATCAATCTATCTTGTATACTAACGGCTCCCCGCCTGTTTGTAAATAAAAAACATCCGTCAACTGACGGATGCCTTTGCCAAAATCGGCTTGCATCTTTTTTCAATATCTTTCTGCAGACCGATTGCGCGCGTCATCAGGTCATTTAATGGACTTGCCTGCAATAACGTCGCGCTCGTCTGAACGGTGTTCCACGGCATCTGCCCTTCCTTCCGCCGGACGAATACCGAATCGTTCGCGTAAAAAGAAACAACCGTCTGCGCCTCAACCCGACCGTCATCCCAATAATGATAGATTTTCCAGATCGGCTCGTTCGCAGATACCGTACGCAGACTTCTCTTCAGTGCCAGCTGCTCCTGCATCAGAAGAATCGCGCCGAATTCTTTGAAATTCTTCTCCTCATCCGCGACATACCAGATCGCGCTCCGCCAGCCGGTAAGTCTGCGTATACAGGTTCGTTTTGCGCTCAGCGTCGTTTCCCAATTATAGAAATAGAACAGCGCCACCGATATCAGAGACCACAGAACTATCAGAAGCAATACAGATGCGCCGATCGCCACGCACAGCCAATGCAATGCCGATAGCGCGATGCCGAACATCAGATGCAGCATGGATGCCTCCCTGCCCTTTACTTTAGAATATGAAGACCTGGATATAAAATACCAACTCCCCGGATATTTTGCAAATAAAAAAGTCCGTCAGTTGACGGACGATGAAACTCTTTTTTTAACTTTCCGGATGACGAAGATCAGGCAGAGGTTCAGCACGACCGCAATAAAATTCAGGGAAGCGATGGAATTATTGTTGATCTGCAATCCGTAGAAAATCCAGACTGCGCCGGTGACGATACTGAGCAGGATCCGCGGAATAGAAAGGATGTCCAGCCGCTTTCCGATGTCCTCCATCGACAGATTCTCTCGATCAATTTCCAAGATGATACTGATCTGGTGCGTCATCCCG
Organism: uncultured Candidatus Saccharibacteria bacterium; assembly: GCA_964445395.1. Taxonomy (GTDB): domain Bacteria; phylum Patescibacteriota; class Minisyncoccia; order UBA6257; family 02-FULL-45-10c; genus REEB48. The sequence goes on along the minus strand of CAYUKW010000029.1, from coordinate 790 downwards.
ATGATCATTCCCACCAAACTCATCACTGGAGCAATGATGCCAAGCACACAGCCTCCCAATCTCAAGCAACTGAAATAAACTATACCAGAGAATTATTATTTTGAAAAATTATTTTTCTACCGCGCCAGTCCGATTTTCATATACCAATCAGCGCTGTCGCTTGGATACGGAACCGTAAAACCGCAATAGCCGTCGCACGCTCCGGTAGTGCCCTTGCCCGCTTGTCCATCGCCATAAAGATCGCTTCCGGTATTCAGCGCGTTCTGCCATTGATTCCGATAATATCCCCGGCTGTCGCCATATCCGTTGACGCCAAGCACCAGCCAATATTTTCTTTGCGCGGAAAGCGGTATCGGATTGTCAAACGCAAAAGCGATATCCGAATCCGGGTCAGGCCGCAGTAGACCGGTCAGCTGCGCCGCGGCGATCGGCGCTCCGAAATCCGGCAACCCGTTAAGATCGGGATACACCGCCAGTCCGAGATCGGCGGTATCGCTCACGATTTCCTGCTTCAATCTTACAGTAACCACATTGAATTCAAAATCTTCCTGCGGGCGGATGCTCTGCAGGCTGGCCGTTCCGGCGCAGCTCGGGCAATTTTCATTTTTAGTACCGAAGTTCACGCTCCAACTGTCCGTCTGCGCCTGCATGACATGAAAAACAGTTTCCGGATATGACCAGACGGCGGAAAGCGGCGGATCGGAATAATTTCCAAAATCATCCTTGGCGCGGACCTGGATTGAAAAAGATTGTCCCGGCGCAGTTGTTTTTTGAGCTTTATTCTGCGCGC
>CAYUKW010000028.1:0-8125 GCA_964445395.1 uncultured Candidatus Saccharibacteria bacterium | reverse complement strand
GATTCCGGGTAGCGACGCGTGAAGGAAAGACTCTGGAGGCAAGGACCATCCTGGTGACATCAGGCAGCCGCCATCGCCGTCTTGGCATTCCCGGTGAAGACCGTTTGGACGGAAGAGGAGTGGTCTGGTGTTCGACGTGCGATGCCCCGCTTTTTACCGGAAAAATTGTGGCAGTTGTGGGCGCGGGCAATGTGGGGCTTGAAGCGGTGCGCGATACGCTGGCGTATGCGACAAAAGTATATCTGATGGTGCGAAGCGATGCCATAAAGGGCGATGCGCAGACATTGGAAGAGATAAAGAAAAATCCGAAAGTAGAAATCATGTATCAGGTTGAAGCGCGGGAGATTTTGGGAGAGCATTTTGTCAGCGGATTGGATTATTTCGATAAAAAAGACAATCAGATGAAGAATCTGGCGCTCGGCGGCGTATTCGTTGAAATCGGAACCGTGCCGAATGTGGAATTTCTCGGCGATCTCGTGAAAAAGGACGCGTATAATGCGATTGTCACCGATCATGCGACGCAGCGCACTTCACAGACCGGCATCTGGGCCGCGGGCGACGTGACCGATCTGCCGTACCGCCAGAATAATATCTCCGCCGGGGACGCGATCAAGGCGATCCTGAATATCAACGATTATCTGAATAAGAAATAACTCGGACTCCTTTTCACTGCGGAACCGGCGAAACTCCGCAGTTTCCGCAGAGAAAAGTCCTCGCAAAGAGGCGATTCGTGGTCGGCGTGGCAATTTGGAATAGTCTACTCGCTTGCGATTGTAAATAAAGAACCGTTTTTGAGGATATATATCAGATTATTTTCCGCATCATAGGAATATGACTGGATATCCGGATATATTTTCTGTAGATTGATCGGCGGCATGGCATTTGCTTCGAGCAGATAGAGCGCGTCTGGATATTGCGTGAAAAGATACGATGCATTTTTATGCCAGGAGATCGTATTCTCATTTTCTCCGCCGATGCGGAGAATTTCAGTTTTGGGCTGATCGAGAACCTGATATCCTTTTCCGAACGTATAGATGATCAGCTCTTTATCCGAAGTCAGAATGGCGATCTTAAGAGTGTTCGGCGCAAATAAAGATTTTTCCGCGTTTTCTGCGAGAACCGCAGAAGTGAGGTCCTGGCGATTTACCAGTACAAGCTTTCCGTGGGCGTTTTGAAGGGTGAAATAGGAACCATTGTCGTTATAGCGGATGTCGATCGGAGCAGTGACTGATCCGGCGACGGAAATCGGAGCCGCTGTTTTTGCATCGGAATCGTACGCAGAAAGCGATTTTTCGGTGGAAAAAATAATTTCTTTATCATGCGCCGCGAAGGATAAGACCGTGTCTGATGCGACCGTGCTTATACGAAACCGATCGGTATCAAACAGGTAGAGTCCTTTTCCGGTCTGCGCGATGAGGGACGTGCCGCTCTTCGGCTGGAATGCCAGTGTTGTTATCCGGCTCGTATCGGCGAGGCCGTAGGTTTTTCGGACATTTGAAAACGCCGGAGTAAGATTAAGCGCGCTTTCGGGATCATCCAGATTGATAAGAAAATAGCTGTTGTCCGCGGCGGTAATGACGGATTTTCCGTCGTCAGACCAGGCGATCACTGTTGCCCCCGCGATCTTATGCGTTTGAAAAAGAAGAGATCCGTTTTGCGCTTGCGTGATGATGCCGGGCGATCCGACCCAAAAATTTGTCACCTTTCCGGATATCAGCGTAGTGCTTGCCGGCTTCAGCGGCAGCATGATGATCGGATCTATTTCAGTAACCAGCGAAGGCTGGACTGAAATCTGTTTCAGCCACGGCTGGAAGCCGTCTTTTACGGCGTGCGCGGTATATGTTTTGGGGAAAAGATTAGCGATCAGGACGCTGGATTTGAAAAATCCCGGATTGAACTGCAGATCCATTTTTTCTATCGTCAATTGCGCGCCGTCGGGTATTTTTTCGAAATAAATCCCGCCCAGTTTATTTACCGAAAAAGTCTCCAGGTCAAACCGCCATCCGTTGGAATAAAAAAGTGCGGCGATGCCGATTATGAAGAACAGAACGGTCGCGACATAAAAAAGAATGCGTCTCGTGTTTTTGGTCATCGCGGTGGAATGCCATAACGGCTTATCTGCGTTATCATAGTAATATAGTATGGATTTATCCATACCGCAAAGATTCCACTATATGAAGTTTATCATCAACGGGGGCATGCCTCTTTCCGGAACAATCGAAGTGATGGGTTTTAAAAACGCCGCGACGCCGATCATTTCCGCAACAGTCCTGACGGCGAGGGTCTGTATCCTGAAAAATATCCCGCGGATAACCGATGTGCTCAAACTTCTGGATATTCTGCAGAAAATGGGGTCCCGGCAGGAATGGCTGGATGCGCATACGCTGAAAATAGACAATTCCGATCTCCGGCTCATGGCGCTGGACGGGGACGCAGTCTCCCAGATCCGCTCCTCGATTCTTTTGATCGGTCCGCTGCTGGCGCGATTCGGAAAAGTCGAGTTCGTGACTCCCGGGGGCTGCAAGATTGGCAGCCGTCCGATTGATACGCACATCGAGGCGTTTTCCGATTTCGGAGTACGCGTTGATTTTGACGCGCAGAGCGGACGTTATATGATGACCGCCGGCGAAAACGTCCGCGGCGAAGCCTGGCTGAAAGAATTCAGCGTGACTGCGACAGAAAACGCGCTGATGCTCGGAACCAGATATCCGCTGACTATCCGATTGGCAGCCATCGAGCCGCATGTCTGGGATCTGATCGGATTTTTGCGGAAATTAGGAACCACGGTTGATGCGAAGGAGGCGCACAGTTTTGAAACGGTTCCTGCGCCGCAAAATAATAGCGGAATCATTGAATATGAAATCATGAACGATCCGATTGAAGCCGGCACGTTCGCGGTTCTGGCCGCGGCGACCCGCAGCACGATTACGATCCAGGGCGCGGACGCGAAATATCTGGAAGCTCCGCTCCGGAAATTGAAAGAATTCGGAGTCGCGTATTCATTGATCGGCGATGCGCTGACGGTGGATGGCGCGAAATCAAAACTGCAGGCCACCCGAGTCCAGACGATGCCGTATCCGGGTCTGCCGACCGATTTGCAGGCGCCGTTCGGCGTGCTGGCGACGCAGGCGCATGGCACATCGCTTATTTTTGACACCATGTATGAAGGCAGATTAAAATATATCGATGAGCTCAAAAAAATGGGAGCTGATGCGGTGATTCTGGATCCGCACCGCGCGCTCATAAGCGGACCGTCGGTGCTGCATGGGGCGGCGATAGACAGCCTGGATCTGCGGGCCGGCGCGACGCTGATCATCGCGGCGCTGACTGCCGAGGGCAGGACCGAGCTTGGCAATATCGAACAGATCGACCGGGGATACGAAAATCTGGATGAGCGGCTGCAATCATTGGGGGCTGACATCACGAGAATCTGAACTTTATAGACTTTTTTTACGTTAGGGACTATCATTTATTTATGTTCACACGAAAAATAGGAATCGATCTGGGGACCGCGAACACCATCGTCTTTGTTCCCGGACGCGGATTCATCATCAATGAGCCGACTATTGTCGCGCTGAGTTTGCCGGATAATACCGTTCTTGCCGTCGGCAAGGAAGCGAAAGATATGGTGGGGCGGACTCCGGGAGATATCGCGGCGTATCGGCCGCTGAAAGACGGCGTGATTGCGGATTACTACATCACCAAGGCGATGCTGAAGTATTTTATCGCCAAAGCGATTGGTTCGTTCAATATTATAAAGCCGGACGTGGTCATTTCCGCGCCGGCGGGCATCACGCCGACCGAACGCCGCGCGATCATGAATGCCGCCAAAGAAGCCGGCGCGAAAGAAGCATATATCGTCAAAGAACCGCTGCTGGCGGCGCTGGGCGCGGGGATTCCGATCAACTCCCATTCCGGAAATATGATCATCAATATCGGCGGCGGAACTTCCGAAGTCGCGGTCATTTCGCTTGGCGGGATCGTATCCTGGTCCAGTCTGCGGGTGGCGGGAAATAAATTCGATCAGGCGATCACCGAGTACATCAAAAAGAAATATTCGCTGCACATCGGCGAACAGACCGCGGAACTCATCAAGATCGAGGTCGGTTCCGCCTTGCCGTCAAAAGAGCGGCTGGAAATCCGCGTTCGCGGACGGGATATTTCCTCCGGCCTTCCCAAGGATATCATCGTGAATTCAAATGAAGTCGCCGAGGCGCTGAATCAGCATCTGCTGGATATCGCCGCGTCCGTTAAAAATGTGTTCAATGAAACTCCTCCGGAATTGGTGGCGGATATCATGGAAAAAGGAATCATTGTCTCCGGCGGCGGCGCCCAGCTCCGGTATATCGACGAGTTCTTCAGGCAGATGACTGGCGTGGAGACCTACATCGCCGAAGAGCCAATTTTCTGCGTCGCCAAAGGCGCCGGCATCATTTTGAGCCACCTGGATGTCTATAAGCGGACGCTATTGAATAAGCGATAGACATGAGTTCCCGAGAAGCGCGGGAAGATGTGAATTTATTGTCCGATAAAATTCTGAAAGAAGTCTGAGGGAAATAAATGATAAACCGCCCTTATGGGGCGGTTGGCATTGATTTGTGGCAGAAAACGCAGAAGCCGAAGGTTATTTCAGATGTGCCTCCGGGCGATTTGAGACTTATCGAATTTTGATGCGGCAAGATCTTACAGCGGAGCACTTTGTCGCCGATGAGGTCGTTTTTTCTCGCGGTATTTCCGCATTGGAAACATGCGCCATTTGCTTCCACGGATGCGCTGACAATCATCGCGTGCAGATGTCCCCAGTTCCTGCATTTTTCATGAAGCGGTTTTTGTTTTCCGCCAGAGCAGAAATAATGGTCAGCCATTTCCGGAACCTCCGGGTTTTTGTATACTACTGATGTACATACTATTATGCTTATCGGACACAGTCAATTAGTAAAAGATTTTAAACAGCTGGTTAAAAATGGCCGGCTGGCGCATGGGTATATTTTTTTCGGCGAGCCGGAAATCGGCAAGTTTTATTTTGCCAAACATCTGGCGTATTTGTTGGAGCAGGGAGCATTTGCATTATCAGATCGCCCGCTGCAGGATGCGCTTGTCCTGGATGATGCGACCGGCATAGATGCCATGCGCGAACTGAAGAATTTTCTATGGCAAAAACCGAATATGTCCGGCACGCGGATCGCGATCATCAATAACGCCGAAAATCTGACATCTGAAGCGCAGAATGCGATTCTGAAGATCGCCGAAGAACCGCCGGAGCATGCCATGGTGATTCTGATCGTGAATCAGCTGGAAAATATCCTGCCGCCGCTTTTGTCCCGTCTGCAGAAAGTATATTTCGGAAGGGTGAGTGATAGTGAAATGGAGAAAGCGACAAGCGACAAGAAAATACTGGCATTGTCATTCGGGAGACCGGGTCGTGCGATGCGATTGGCGTCTGATGAGCTGACGAAGGATGCCGAGCGGTTTGCGCAGCAGTTCCTGAGATCGTCAGGGCCCGTGAGATCAAAGTTCATCAAAGAGCTGGTGGATGCGCAGAAGGACCTTGCGGAAGATTCGGGGAAGAAATCAGGGCTCGTGGATCTTTTTTTTGAAGCGCTGATACTTGAGCTGGCAAATGATCCGCTGAAGAATATCGCGATGCTCCAGGATGTGCTGCATAGATTATTTTTGATAAAGAGTTATAATACTAATAAGAGATTGCAATTAGAGGCGATATAAAAACTATGGACAAAGCATTTATTTTATTCGTTCTGGTGGTATTCAGCGGCATCCTGCTTTATTTTTTGCCGTTGGTCTGCCGCCTTTAATCTTTAAAGAATTATGGAGCCGAAACTAATCGAGCAAAAACTGAAATCAGCGCTGGAAAACCTGAAAACGGAATTCCAGACGATCCGCAGCAATCGTCCGTCTCCGCGCATGGTGGAGGATATCAAGGTTGAAATCTACGGACAGACATTGCCGGTCAAAGCCCTGGGCTCGATCTCCGCGGTACCGCCGCGGGAGATCAATGTCATGTTGTGGGATATCTCCGGAGTCGCCGCGGTGGCGAAGGCGATTGAAGAGGCGCTGCGGGTCACGGCCAGCACCGATGGAGCGCTGATACGGGTGAATCTGCCGTCGCTGACTGATGAACGGAAAAAAGAATTTGAAAAAATGATCCGCAAGATAACCGAAGAGACCCGCATCCGGGTGCGCGGAGTCCGGGATGACGCCAATAAAGAAATAAAAATAGCCGAACAGGGCAAGTCAATTTCCGAGGATGTGGCGTTCAAGAAAAAAGAGGGGGTTCAGAAAATGGTCGACGCGGTCAACAGAGAATTGGAATCGTTGATGGAAAATAAGATAAAGGAAATATTAGAATAACATTGCTCCGACTCTTTTCCCTTCGGAACCGGCGAAACTCCGCAGTTTCCGCAGGGAAAAGAGTCTTCGCTCAAGATATAAGCCGCGTTATGGTAGTATTGGAATATAAGATTTAAATTTAAAAAATATGGCATACACACCTAAAAATTACGAAAGTCTTCTGGGAACTCCCGGATTCGGCGATCAGATGCTGAAAAATCATTTCACGCTGTATCAGGGATATGTAAAAAATGTGAATACGCTGGCGGATACTTTGAGCGCAATGCTGAAAGACGGGAAAACCGGCTTGCCGGAATATGCTGAGCTGAAACGCCGGTTCGGCTGGGAATTCGGCGGCATGCGCTTGCATGAGCTTTATTTTGACAACATGAAAAATGGCGGCGGAGCCATGGATGCGTCGATGAAGCTGAGTCAGAAAATAGCCGCTGATTTCGGTTCCTACGCGGAATGGGAGAAAGATTTCAAGGCGAGCGGGACCATGCGCGGAATCGGCTGGACGATTTTGTATTATGATCCGACCGGCGACCGGCTTTTCAATACCTGGGTGAATGAGCATGATATGGGACATCTTGCCGGCTGCACGCCGCTCATGGTGCTGGATGTGTTCGAGCATGCGTACATGCTGGATTACGGGCTGAAGCGCGCGGATTATATCGAGGCCTTTATGAAAGCTGCGGACTGGTCTGCGGCGGAAAAGCGTTTCGCTGCATAATTGCCGGTGTTTTTATATCCCCACTTCGGGGGATTCGTCCCAAGTACAAACCGGTCAAGCCGTTTTTGAATACTTGGGCGAAAAAAAGAGCCCCGCGCATAACTTGATGATGCAAGTTATGCGCGGGGCGTATCAGCTCGTCCAGCTGCGCGTGCTGTCTTCGCGGACGAATATTCCGGCTGCAAGGCCGTCGTTTACGAGAATCGCGGTCACTTCGGAGATCAGCCGTTCGTGACTGGCTATTTCATATCCGGAATTGCCATGCCGGGTTCTGACAATTTCACGGATATAAATTTTCTTTTGGTCGTATTCCAGCCAGCCTCGTTCGACGCTGAGCATCCGATTGAGGTTGTTGGAAAGTATGAAGATCGCATTCTTTCCCGATTTGGGCAGATTGCAAAGCCAGTGATTCCCGGTTTTCCCCAGAAAGGTGAACTGATTGCCGCCGGTTCGGAAGGAAATCTTTACGATGTCCCGGATGAGGATTTCTCTGGTGCCGGTCACTATCGGAGCGGATTCCGCATCAGGGTGCGTTCCGAGGCTGTTGATGTGGATTGCTTGCTCGTCCCCGCAGATCCTTCCGTGCGGAATCGACATCGCGGCGCCGTTCTGCAGATAGATCTCTATGTTCTGTCCGATCAGCGGAAGCAGGGCGAACCAATTTTCACTCTGTGCTGCCCGCATGAGGCCTCCTTGAGCGACACATGTTACTGGATATATGGTAAACTAAAATCTTTGGAATGTCAAAGTTGATTCACGGATTATCCATTGGGGGATGCGGTTGGCTAATATCGCGTTATGGGATTATTATTGAGATAGATTCTCTCTATGTTTGAATTTTTATCTTATATTTTCATCGTCATCAGTCTTTCGGCGCTGGTCATTGTCCATGAAGCCGGGCATTTTTTTGCCGCGAAACTGTCGGGAATCCTGGTTGAGGAATTCGGGTTCGGATTGCCGCCGAAAATGTTCGGCAAAAAATATGGCGAGACGCTGATCAGTCTGAACTGGCTTCCGTTCGGGGGGTTTGTGCGGCTCTCTGGC
>CAYUKW010000027.1:0-8510 GCA_964445395.1 uncultured Candidatus Saccharibacteria bacterium | reverse complement strand
TGTTTCGAAGCTTATGTAAACCCCGTCGCTGCCATCCCAATCCACGGTGTCATCTTTGGCGATATGACTTTCCAGTTCTTTGCCATCCTGGGAGCGAATGGTGATTTTGACAAGCTCTTCAGGCTCTTTCGGCGTATTTTTCAAAACAGTGTTTCCGGGATTCGGAGTCTTATTTGTCATAAACAACGGCGAGCCTATCAATATCAAGGAGGCGGCTACAAGTATGAGAAGCACTACTCCATTCATGGTCCACATTGTCTTTCCTCTCGATTCCAGGTTAACGAACTAAATATACGATATAGTACTTAGCTTCTTTTGTCGAGCGCGCTGCCCAGAGTTTCTTCGTCCGCAAATTCAATCTCGCCTCCCGTGGGAATTCCGCGGCCAAGGCGGGTAATTTTACCGGCGTATTCTTCCAGTTCTTTCTTCAGCAGCGAAGCATTCAGGTCGCCGTAGACGGTCGGATTGACGGCGAGAATGATTTCTTCGGCTTTACCGCCCGAATCTTTTGCGATGAATTTTTTCAAGCTTGTCAGGCGCATTTTCTGTTCCGGCTCCAACTCGCCGCTTTTATGGAGCTCGCCGATGAGCAGATACCAGCCGTTGAACTTCCGGGTTCTTTCCAGGGATAAGATATCGGTTTCTTTTTCAACGATGGCGATGAGATTCTTTGACCGGGTCGGATCGGCGCAGATTGAGCAGAGCGTGCCGCTTCCGAGCTGAGTCCGAAAACATCGCTCGCAGGTCGTGAGCGATGCGAGTCCGGCTATCGCATCGGCGATTTCCTGGATTTTTGTCCTGCCAAGTCCGGCGACATAAAACGCCAGCCGCGTCGCCTGGCGCGGTCCTATGCCCGGCAGTCTTGAGAAGGCTGCGGTGAATTTTTTGATCGGATCGGGAAGCATGGGCGATTACATTTCCTGAGTATGGTGCGTATCAATGGTGAGGAAGCTGGCTTTTTCCGGATCGAACTTCAGTTTGACCGTGCCGACCGGTCCGTTGCGGTGTTTGGCGATGATGATTTCAGCGGTATTGTCGTCTTCGATGGACGGATTCATGACGTTGCGGTCTTTCCGGTAGATGAACATGACGATATCCGCGTCCTGCTCGATGGAACCGGATTCACGCAGGTCGGACAGGCGGGGGCGCTTGTTGTCGCGCTTATCAACGTCGCGGGAGAGCTGGGAAAGGGCGAGGACCGGAACTTTCAGCTCGCGGGCCATGGATTTCAGTCCGCGGGAAAATTCCGTGACCTGCTGGACGATATTTTCCGTATGCATCCGCGGCTGGATAAGCTGGAGATAGTCCACGATGATCAGGCTGAGTCCGTGCTCCACCTGCAGCCGGCGCGCCATGGAGCGCATCTGGATGATGGAAGGGGATGGCGTGTCATCAATGTATATCGGCGCCCGCGAAAGATTGTCCAGGGCATGCTGGATAAGGGCGAAATCTTCGTCGGCTTTCAATCGGCCGGTCCTGAGTTCCCAAAGAGGGATCTGCGCTTCCGAAGAGATAAAACGGTCAACGATCTGCTCGCGGGACATTTCCAGGGAGAATATGCCGACCGGAAGATTTTCTTTCACCGCGACATGGCGGGCGATATCCAGCGCAAGGGACGTTTTGCCGAGCGAAGGCCGGGCGCCGAGAATGACCAGATCGGATTTTTGGAGCCCGGAAAGCATTTTGTCTATTCCTGAAAATCCAGTCGGCACGCCGCTCATGGCGCCTTCGCCGTTGTGCAGCTTTTCAATCCGTTCAAAGGCGCTCTTCAGTTCGTCTTTCAGCGGAGAGAATTTCTGTGTGAACGAGCGCTGGGAGATGGAAAATATTTTCTGTTCGATGTTATCCAGGATGTCGGCCACGTCGTCGGTCGAAGAAAACGCGTTCTCGGTCATTTCCGCCGAGGTCTTGATCAGATCGCGCAGCACTTTTTTCTCTTTGACGATTTTTGCGTAGTGTTCCACATGCGCGGACGAGGGGACGGATTCGATGAGCTTTGTCAGATAGGATTGTCCGCCGACCTCTTTCAATACTCCTTCGTTTTTTAGTTTTTCCGTGACGCTCAGAATATCGATGGGTTCGCCTTTTGAAAACAGCGTGATGATCACCGCGTATATTCGCGAATGCGCCGGTTTATAAAAATCGTCCTCGACGAGAATGTCCGCGGCATTGATGACCGCGTTCTTATCAAGCATCAGCGCGCCAAGCACGGACTGTTCGGCGTCGATATTTTGCGGGGGAAGTTTTAAAGCGGAAGACATGATGTATAAAAAGTTGAAAGTCTGCCCTTGTTAAATAGACCTTCGGTCTAATTCCGCAAAGCGGAATTATTTAACAGGGTGAACCTTATTTTTTGAGGACGAGCGGTCCGAGCGGTGTGTCCTCTATACTGTATCCTAACGCGTCCAGTTCCTTCCGCAAAGCGTCGGACTGGATAAACTGTTTATGAATCCGGAATGATTCCCGCTCCTTTGCTTTTTTAGCGATGTCCGCAGGGATTTTCACCGCTTTTTTAAGCGAAATGCCGAAGAGTTCGAATTTTGCCTCGAGGAATTTCCGGATGGCAGCCGCTTCGGCCTTATTCAGCGTCCAGAGTGTGACCTCAAGGGAATTCAGCAGATTGAACAGCGCGGCAAGCGCGTCGGGAGTGTTGAAGTCATCGTTCATCGCTTCCGTAAATTCCTTTTCCGCAGCGGCAAGAAGCGTCGTGGCAGTGTCCGAGATTTTTCCGGCTTTTCTTTTGAGCTGCAGCCGCGCGATGAAGTGCCGCACGCGCTGGAGCGATGCGTTCGCCTGATGCGCGAGCGCGTCCGTGTAATCGATCGGGGAGCGGTAATGATGGGACGCGACGATCATGCGCAGGGTTTCGGGTTTTTGCGCGGCGAGAAAATCACGGATAGTCGTGAAGTTGCCGAGGCTCTTGGACATTTTTTCACCGTTGACCAATAAGAATCCGGTATGCATCCAGATCTTCACGAACGGGACTTTTCCTGATGCGGATTCCTGCTGGGCGATCTCGGCTTCGTGATGGGGGAATTTCAGATCCGCCGCGCCCCCGTGGAGATCGTATTGCGGGCCGAAGAATTTTTCGGAAATCGCGGTATCTTCAATATGCCATCCCGGGCGTCCGGCGCCGAGTTTGGTTTTCCAGCTTGGTTCTCCTTTCTTTGAAAATTTCCACAGGCAGAAATCACCGGCATTGCGTTTGCTGATACTGGCATCGATGCGGCTTACGCCATCGGTCGCTTGCGCCGCGGTGCGGTGCGAAAGCTTCCCGTATTCCGGAAATGTGGCCAGATCAAAATACCAGCCATCGCCGGCAATTTCATAGGCATGTTTTTTTTCAATCAGCGTTTCCACTTGCGCCACTATTTCGGGAATGAAATCCGTCGCGCGAGCGTAGCAGGTCACGCTTTTCACGCCCAGCGCTTTCATGTCCTGGCGGTATGCTTTTTCAAAATCACGCGCCAGTTTTTTCCAGGCAACACCTTTTTCTTTCGCGCGGTCGATAATCTTGTCGTCGATATCAGTGATGTTCTGGAGGTAAAAAATGCCTTCGCCCGCGGACTTCAGATAGCGGACGATGTTGTCGAAAGCGATATAGGTGCGAGCATGCCCGATGTGCGAAAAATCATAGACCGTCGGTCCGCAGACGAACAGATTTAAAACTTCCTTTTTGGGTAAAGACTCTTTTGTTCCGGAAAGCGTATTGAAAATCTTCAGCATGATTTGATTTTACTATAAACGGAAACATCCCGCCACTATATATTTTATTGTCTTAAAAAAATAGGCATGCTAAATTTTATTTAGTAATTTCAGCAACGGGAATCGAATGCTCGAGAAATTCTGGTATGGGACCGGAAGTCATTATTTTCCCGAACCGGGGAAAATAAAAGTCGCCACCTGCGGCATCTGCAATGCGCGAATGACGGTACGGAGGAATGTGCTTGGTCCTACGTGCTTTGCGGAAGCGATGGCCGGCAGAAAGCATAGGCATGATTCTTTTTGGTGCCCCCGCCAGAAAGAAGCTTGGCATGAAAGAATCCATCGCCTCAAGATGGATGTCTATCACGAAGCGATAAATCGCCGTGATCCGATCGGTCTGGAGAAAATGAAACGGGCGGCAAAGAAGGAAATTCTCAATCTTCTTAAGGCTCACGCGGCGCGATAATCTCGCGCCGTTTTTTTATTTCCACTTCAAACTGTTCACGCTCAACTCCGGACTGCTCTACAGCCACCCTTTCTTCCTGAAGAACACCAGCATGCCGATGGTGAGCAGGAGCGTGGTGATGAAGACGGTGAAAAATACGAATATATTATTGTCGACAAGCTTGTCGACCATCGGGACGGTGAACAGGGAATTGATGAGTACCATCGGGAACGTCAGGAACGCCAGCACGGTGAAGCGCTGCATGACCTGGTTGGTCTTCGCGTCCAGGAGCTGGGAGTTGGTCTGCTCCAGCGCGTCCACGGTTTCTTTGAAGTTATCCAAGAGCTGCATGATCTTGAGGTGGTCGCCGCCGAGATCGGAAAAATAGATCTTCAGGCGTTCGTCCCAGAATTTCCCGCCGACTTCCCGGAGTGATTCCAGAATGATCGCCTGCGGCTTGCTGATGATGCTGTAATCCAGAATATCCCGCTTCAGATACGAGATGTCTTCCAGGAGCTTGCGTTCTTCGCCGTGGAAAAGTTCCTGCGTCAGCTGGGTCACATTTTCTTCAATATGGTGGAGCTGGCGCTGGGAGAAGAAGAGGATTTCTTCAATCAGGAAATACAGCAGCCGGCCGGTGTCTTCGCCGAGCGCCCGGTCTTTGAAATTGGAATCATTGTTGAGTCGGCGCCAGAAATTATTCAGCGGTTCCAGATCCTCATAGTGCACGGTGATGACCGTGTCTTTGGTGACCAGAAAATCGACTTCGCCCTTGCGGGAACTTTTCATATTCTTGTCATAGATCGGCAGGTGATAGGTCATGAACAGATATTTTTCATACGGCTCCACGCGCGAACGGGCGGAGGTATGGAGCAGCTCATCCAGGATGATCGGATGGAATTTATGCAGTTTCCGGATAAATTCAATGTCTTTCTTCGTCGGATTCTGGATATCGATCCAGGTCATTTTATCTTTGATGATCCTCATAAATTAAGTATAGCAGAAATGTCCAAATCTATTTTTATATAAAAAGACCTCGTGAGAGGTCTTAAGCTGATTTTTTCAAAATACTCAAGCGTGAACTGATATGTCCAGATATTCAGAGTTAAAACCGCGCATGTCTTCCGGGAGCTCTTCAAGTTTTATCAGTTGGTCAACTTGTTTCACGCAGTTGGTATTAGAGTTGGGGAACTCGCACATGTACCTGCGATCTTCATCATCGGAGTAGATGAGATGCTCGATTGCGCAATCCCTGGTGTGATAAAAATACGTTCAAGAATTTCCGTTGATTTAACGGTATATTCCTTTCCAAGTTCGACTCCCTTTATCACGAGTACGGCAATTTCCCGAAATTTTACGCGGTCACCCCTTGAGAGTATTTGAGTCGTTAGTGTTCTCACTCCACCTCCGTTTTCAGCGAACTCCTCATATTTTAAATTATTTTTATTAATTTGTCAAGAAAATAAAAACCAGCCCTGGGGCTGGCGAATCTTTCTATTTCTTTTTGTGGCAGTTTTCTGCGTGATCCCGCACGAGCCATGTGCGTATGTATACGCGGCATAGCCTGCATTGCTGGCAACAGGGCATCATGTGATGAAAGTCCTTATAGGTGTGGCAGGAGCATCTGCATGCGTGCGCACATGCATTCTTTTGCGGATTTTTATACACCATGGCATCTATCAGCTTTTTCATATTTTCGTCCGGCTCAGGAGTTTTCGCCATATTCTATTTTCTCAAGGAACAGCTATGAATAGCATAGGGCGGGGATTAGGGTCTTGCAATAGATTTGGCACTCTTGACATGAGAGTGCCAATTTCTTTATACTAAGGAAGTTATGATGAATGCGAGAACACAGACAATTCTGGAGGCGGCGATCAAGGAACACATCAAGACCGGCGAGCCGGTCAGTTCCAAAGAGTTGAGCAAGAAATATGACTTCGGGGTCAAGGACGCGACCATCCGGAATGAACTTAATCAGCTTACCAAAGACGGTTTTTTGATGCAGGCGCACACGTCCGGCGGACGGGTACCGACCGACAAGGGATATGATCTCTTCGTGAGAAACACGTTCCAGAACGTGCTTGCGTCCAAGAAAATTATGGGCAATCGCCAGACGCGGCTTGCCGGAGGTTTGAAAAAGAGGAATGCGAAGGATTTTGCGGACGCGATTTCTGATGAGACAAAATCGCTTGGCGTGATACAGAGCGGAGGCGGCGTGTATAAGACCGGCTTAAACGAACTCTTCGAACGGCTGGATACCGAGGCGCGGCAGGATCTCAACGAGATCATCAGGGATTTTGAATCACTGGATCAGCGGCTTGGGCAGTTCAAGAAAAAATTCCTTCAGACATTTTCTTCTCCGCAGGTGTATATCGGAAAGAAAAGTCCGATCACGCAGAGCGGGAATCTTTCCGTCATATTGGACAGTTATACCGTGGACGGCGAGAAGGTCATTATCGCGGTCATCGGCCCGAAGCGGATGGATTATGATAAGAATCTGAAATTATTAAAAGGGTTGCATGAACTTTATGAATAACGAAGAAAATAAAAAAGACGAACAACTGAATCCTTTGGCAAGCTCAGGACAAGTGACGCCAACAGCGGAAGTAAGCGAGCTAGATAAGCTTAAAGAGGAACGGGACGAATATCTGAACGGTTGGAAGCGGGCGAAGGCGGACCTCATCAATTATCAGAAGGACGAGAGCAAGCGGCTGCGGGATGCCATGAGTTATGGCGCAGAAGCGGTGATGAGGGATCTGATTCTTGTGCTGGACAGTTTCGCGCTTGCGGCGACCGCCGGCAAAGAAGATGAGGGGACAAAGGCCATCAGGAATCAGTTGTCGGATGCGCTGAAGCGGCAGGGTCTGGAGAAAATGAAAGTGAGTCCAGGTGATGCGTTTGATCCGAATCTGCATGAGTCGCTGGGAGAAATGGAGATTGAGCTTCCGCCGGGGACTATAGCGGTGGAAGTTGAAGCGGGATACCTGCTTCACGGGAAAGTAGTAAGACCGGCGAGGGTGAAGTTGGCGAAATAACTTATAACAGTAAACATTTAATAAAAATACAAAACATATGGCAAAAATTTTAGGAATCGACTTAGGTACAACCAATTCAGCGATGGCGATCATGGAAGCCAGCGGTCCGCGCGTGCTTGAGAACGCCGAGGGCAACCGCACGACTCCGTCCATTGTGGCATTCAGCAAAGCGAAAGAACGCACGGTGGGTCTTTTAGCTAAGCGCCAGGCGGTCACGAATCCGCAGAACACGATCGCTTCAGTGAAGCGCCTCATCGGACGCAAGTTTAATGATGCGGTGGTGCAAAGCGACAAGAAGACGCTTCCTTATGAAATGCGAGGCACTTCGACCGGCGGCGTGGAAGTGAAAATGGGTGAGCAGTGGTACAAGCCGGAAGAGATTTCGGCCATGGTGCTTTCGAAGTTGAAGGCCGACGCCGAAGCGCTGCTCGGAGAAAAAATCACCGAAGCCGTCATAACGGTTCCGGCATATTTTGACGACAGCCAGCGCCAGGCGACCAAGAATGCGGGAGAAATTGCCGGCCTGAAAGTCAGCCGCATTATCAATGAACCGACAGCCGCGGCGCTTGCCTATGGAATGAACAAGAAGAAAAACGAGAAGATTGTTGTCTACGATTTCGGCGGCGGCACATTCGACGTGTCCGTGCTGGAAGTCGCCGATGACACCGTGGAAGTCAAAGCGACCGGCGGCGATACGCATCTCGGCGGCGATGACTTCGACAAGAAGATCATGGATTTTTTGGTTGACCAATACAAAAAAGAATCCGGCATTGATATTTCCAAAGATCCGCTCGCAGTTCAGCGCTTGAAAGAAGCGGCGGAAAAAGCCAAGCACGAGCTTTCGTCTTCGTTTGAAACCGAAATTAATATTCCGTACATCAGTTCCGACGCATCGGGACCGAAACATTTTCTGTTGAAATTCACCCGCGCGAAATTGGAAGAACTCGTGAAGCCGTACATCGACCGTTCCATCGAGCTGACTTTGAAGACCGTGAAAGACGCGAAATTTGAATTGAAAGACATCAATGAAATCATTCTGGTCGGCGGACAGACCCGCATGCCGGCGATGGCGGACGCGGTGAAAAATGCGTTCGGCAAAGAGCCGCACAAAGGCGTGAATCCGGATGAAGTCGTGGCGGTCGGCGCTGCGATTCAGGCCGGCATCATGCAGGGCGATGTGAAAGACATTCTGCTTCTCGACGTGACGCCGCTTACGCTTTCGATCGAAACGTTTGGCAGCGTAGCGACGCCGATGATTCCGAAGAACACGACGGTTCCGACGGCGAAGACGCAGGTCTTCTCGACGGCCGGCGACAGCCAGACCT
>CAYUKW010000026.1:0-8735 GCA_964445395.1 uncultured Candidatus Saccharibacteria bacterium | reverse complement strand
CAGGCGCGGATGCGGCAGCGGGTCGTTGGGCAGGCCGTCGGAGCCGACCACGGTCGAGCCGACGGCTGCAGTGCACGGCCGTCGAAACAGTGCGAGTAGGAGCAGGTAGGCGGTGAGACCAACAACCGCGAGCGGCCGACGGTGAAAGTCGTTGGCGCGAATCTCGATCGTGGATCCCGCGGCGAAAGATGTCTGGGCGTACAACGTGGACATCGCAAAAGATGCGCTCGCGCGCGGATTTGATGAGATCAATTTCGATTATATCCGTTTCTCGTCGGATGGAAATCTGAGCGACATCAATTATCCGTTCTGGGACGGTAAAACATTGAAGCGTTACGTGATCCGTGATTTCTGGAAATATCTCCGCCAGTCGCTTCCCGATGCGTATATTTCCGCAGACCTATTCGGTCTTACCACATTGAATTACGGCGATTTGGGCATCGGACAGAATATCGATGACGCATTCAATTATTTCAACGCCATCGCGCCGATGGTGTATCCGTCGCACTACGCGAATGGGTTCAACGGGTATGCGAATCCCGCCGCGCATCCGTATGACGTCGTGTATAAATCCATGGCAGAGGCGAACATCCGTCTGCAGAAATATATCGCTGCGGCCGCGAACTCGACGTCCACTGAAAAATATCTCGTGAAACAGCCGCAGTTGCGGCCGTGGCTCCAGGATTTCAATCTTGGCGCGACGTATACCGCTGACATGGTGCGCGCGCAAATCACCGCGACGTATGCGGCCGAAGGACTTTGCGGTTCTGCGGCCAGCAGCACGCGATCGCAGGGATGCCCGGCAAGCGCGGACAGTCTGGGCGGATGGATGATGTGGAGTCCTTCGAATCAATATACGACGGGCGCATTGAAGATCGCGCCGGTGGCGGCGAATTAAAACGCGACATGAGAAACAATAAGGGATTGAAGGAAATAGTTCGCTATTTAGTAAAGAAGTACAAGCCGCTTTCAATTCTTATGACCGGTTCGAGAGTGTACGGCGCGCCGCGGCCGGATAGCGACTGGGATATTCTCGTCATAACTGAAAAGAAAAAGGATCGCATCAAAAAACCGTGGCATGGATATAACCTGGATGTCACCGCAGTCCATAAAAATTATTTCAGAAGAAATTTCGCTCCGGATTGGGCGCCGCCCATAGCAAAGAGCAGAATCATCATGGATACGGATAAAATCGGCAGAAATTTGATAGACTTCATGAAGAAGCGGTGGAAGGAATATATCCGCAGCGGTAAAAAAATATAAAATATACTCATGGAATATCAGGTAAAATTGGATAAATTTTCCGGGCCGCTCGAAAAACTGCTGGAGATGATCGAAGAGCGCCAGCTGGAGGTCACGATGGTGAGCTTGGCGCAGGTCACCGGGGATTTTTTGGAATATCTGAAGACGCTGGATGAGGACGCGAAACATCCGAGCGTGCTCGCGGATTTCGTGGTGGTCGCGTCCAAGTTATTGCTCATCAAATCAAAGGCGATTCTTCCGTCATTGGAACTCACCGAAGAAGAGGAGATTGATATCAAGGATCTGGAGCAGCGGTTGAAAATTTATAAAGAGTTCAAAACCGCGAGCGAGCTGATGAAAAAAACCTGGGACCAGCGCGCGTCGGTATATGGCCGGGAACTGTTTTCCAATCTGCCGGTGGTATTTTATCCGTCAGCAAACCTGACCATTGGGAATATGCAGGAACGGCTGAACGATCTGCTGCACGAGCTGGCCGCGCTGATTCCGGAAAAGCAGACGGTGAAAAAAATAGTGATGACGCTGGAGCATAAGGTGAAGGAACTGCTGCAACGGCTTAAAGAGCAGGCGCAGCACAGTTTCAAAACGCTTTCGCAGGACAAGCCGAAACTGGAGATCATCATGCTTTTTTTGGCGGTGCTGCATCTTCTGCGCGAACGCCTGATCAGCGCAGACCAGCAGGATCAGTTTTCCGACATTTCAATCGTGTCCGGCAGCCCTCACTTCACTTCGGAGGAAAAACCATTCCTTCCTGATGTTCCCGGAACGACACAAGGTTTACCTAGTTAAATAGACTGCTTCGCAGTCTAAAACCTTTCAGGTTTTATTTAACGAGGTGAATAACTTTATTGCAAATCTTCCATAAAAAAAGTTATCCTATATAAATCTTATGCCGACTAATTTACCAACAATCGTCAGCAAACTAGAAGCGCTTCTTTTTATCTACGGCGAGCCGATGGATGTCAAAAAACTCGCGAAAATCTTGGGAATCAAGGAGGTTGAAATCAATGAGGGACTTTCCGCGCTTGAGCAGGAGCTGCAACGGGAAGAGCGGGGACTGGCTCTAGTTCAGGACAAGGGGACTGTTCAATTGGTCACCAAGCCGGCATTCGCGAAACTGCTGGAAGACATCACGAAGCAGGAATTTACCGAATCCCTGACGCCGGCGGGACTGGAAACGCTGTCCATCATCGCATACGCCGGTCCCATTTCCCGTGCTGACATAGAATATATCCGCGGCGTGAATTCGAGTTTTATTGTGCGCACATTGCTGATGCGCGGTTTAGTTGAGCGTTCCGTGGATCCGAAGCGTTCCAATACTTATTTATATAGCACCAGCTTTGAATTGCTCCGCCATCTGGGACTTTCCAAAAATTCCGACCTTCCCGATTATTCGAAATACAAAGAACTCGTCGCGCATATGCACGAAGAGCTGCAACAGAAAGATTCCGCGCAAAGCATAACTCTTCCGCCGGCGGATGCCACCGTACTTGAAAGCGAAGCTGTGAAACCTGCGGTTGCGGAAACTCCTGTGGCAGAAAATCCGCCAGTGCAAGAAAATATAAATTCCCCGCAACAAGATGAAAAGTGACGATATAAAAATTCTGTTCGCCGGTTTCGCGCTTCTGATGGTTCTGGCGGGGAAAAGCGGCGGACTCAATAATCCCGCGACTGATCTGCCAAAGCGCGTTGCCGTACCGGCTGAAGTTGTCCCGGAAAAATCTCTCGCGCTCGCGCAGACAAATGCCGTAGTGGCACAGAAAGTTGAAGCTCCGGAACAATTTCCCGTCAGGGCTGATTGGACATTGCTTGATCCATCACTGAGCGTAAAAGCCGCGGTGGCGAAAGATCTGGATTCCAATGTCGATATGTACCGTTTTAATACCGGCGAGCGGTGGGCGCTTGCGTCGCTGACCAAGCTTATGACTGCCGTGATTGCGATTGAAAATGTCGGCCTGGATAAGGTGGCGACGGTATCGGAAAAAACGATGGCTGTAGACGGAACCGCCGGAAATCTCCAGCTCGGGGAGCAATACGCTGTCGGAGAACTTCTGAAAGCGATGCTCGCGGTTTCCAGCAACCGCGCCGCGGCGGCGATCGCCGATGCGTATGGCGCATCGCAATTCGTGGATCAGATGCAGATGAAAGCGTCGAGTCTCGGCATGACGCAGACGACCTATGTCGAACCGACCGGGCTATCCTTTTTGAATCAGGGAACAGTCGGGGATCTGGAAAGGCTTGTCGCATATATTTACCGGAATCATCCGGAAATTTTTGATATCACGCGGCAGAAAACAGTGACCATCCATGAGGAGACCAAGAATAGCGGATCAGCACTTCTGAATATCAACGCGTTCGCGCAGACGCGCGATGATTTTTTCGGGGGCAAGACCGGTTTCACCGATCTTGCCGGCGGAAATCTGATAACTATTTTCAATCACGAGGGGAGAAAGCTGCTTTTTATCGTGCTCGGCACGGATGACCGGTTCGGCCAGACTGATTTGTTGTATACTTGGGTGAAGCGCGCATTCGCGTTCAAATAAATTATCCATGGAAATTTCACAGGCCGCCCGCGTACTGGGGCTTTCAACCGTATCGTTCCTGATCGCGCTGGCGCTGACGCCGGTGGTGATCCGCCTGCTCAGGCATTTTCAATTCAATAAACAGATCCGCAGCAAGGAGTCCGCGCCGGTGTTCTATGAACTGCATAAGGGGAAAGAAAATACGCCGACCATGGGCGGCATCGTGATCTGGATGACGGTCTTTCTGCTGGCGCTGGTGTTGTCCGCATTCGCAAAACTGTTCGGGGGTTTCTGGAGTTCTCTCAATTTCGTCGACCGCGCGCAGACCTATCTTCCGCTGATCGCCATGCTGGTCGCGGCAACGCTGGGACTGATCGACGATCTGATGGGCGTGTTCCGCATCGGAACGCACGGCGGAGGTTTGAAAGTCTCCCAGAAGATGATCGTCTATCTGCTGCTGGCGGTCATCGGCGGTCTGTGGTTCTATTACCGGCTTGATTGGAACGTGCTGTATATTCCGTTCGCCGGGAATATGAATTTCGGAGGATGGTATGTGCCGTTCTTCGTGCTCATCATCGTGGCGAGCGCGTTTTCCGCGAACGAGACCGACGGCCTGGACGGGCTTCTCGGCGGCGTTTCGCTGTTCACGTTCGCCGCGCTGACCGTCGTGGCATTCGCGCTGGGACGGTTCCATCTGGCGGTGTTCAGCGGCGTCACGGTCGGCGCGCTGCTCGCGTTCTTGTGGTTCAATATCTATCCGGCGATGTTCTTCATGGGCGATACCGGATCCATGGCGCTCGGCATCACGATGGGGGTCATCGCGATGCTCACGAATACCGCCATGTTCCTGCCTTTTTTTGCGGTCATTCCGGTCATTGAATCACTGTCCGTGATCGTCCAGATGGCGAGCAAGAAATTCCGCGGCAAAAAAATCTTCATCTCCACGCCGATCCATCATCACTTCGAGGCGATCGGCTGGCCGGAAACCAAAGTCACGCGGCGGTTCTGGATCGTTTCCGCGGTATTCACCGCGCTGGGACTCGCGCTGTTCTTCATCGCGCGTTTTTCCTAGGGAAGACCGGAATCGATCCTTGATTTTATACGGGACTGGCGTACTATCAGTCAGTAGCACCTGTGTATTGAGAATCTGATGGCAAAGCGTCCGGCAATCGATCCTTTGGATCTTTCGAGTGCGGAGATTGCGAAACAGCGCCGGCAGATCATCTGGATCATGATGCGTTGCGGGAAATCCCACGCATCTGCCAGCGCGTCAGCCGACCGCTGGGAGCGTTCGCTCCGGAGAACTCAGCTGGCGTTCATCGGCACATAGCAAGCCCACCTTTGGTGGGTTTTTTATTTTTTTAATTCCACCTTTTTCAGCGAAAACTCTTTTCCCTGCGGAAACTGCGGAGTTTCGCCGGTTCTGCAGGGAAAAGCAGTCGGAGCGAAGTTATTCACAACAAGGGAATTTGCGCCAATTTACCTCTCTGCTATAGTAAGGATAAGCGTATCGGCTTCTTAGGTTGATCCGCGAAAGCTGGGAAAAATAAAACAGTCCCGAGCTGAGGGTTATCTCTCCCTCGTAACACCAAAAGAAACTAAGATCTTTCGAAAGGACCTCGCTCTGCGGGGTCTCTTCTTTTTTATAAACGGCATTTCGTATATAATTTATCTATATAGTATGAAATTCCTCAGCACTACACGCGTGAAAGATCTGAAAGGCAAAGTGGCGTTATTGCGGCTGGATTTCAACACCGAAGACAACTGGCGGATGGAGGCGAGCATGCCGACAATCAGATTTCTGCTGAAACGCTGCACATCAGTCGTCATCCTCAGCCACAAAGGCAGGCCCGCGGGTTTTGAAAAATCTCTGAGCCTCCGTCCGATGGCAAACGCGCTTGCGCGGAAATTGGGAAGCCGGGTGATATTCATGCCGCAGTTCCATTTTCAGGAAATGGGCGAACTGATCCGATCTTCACCGAAAGGGTCTGTGTTTCTGCTGGAAAATCTGCGGTTTTTGCCCGGAGAAGAGGAAAACAGCGCCGCGCTCGCCGAGCATCTGGCGATGCTAGGGGATATCTATGTCAATGACGCGTTCGCGGTATCCCATCGCGCCAATGCGTCCGTGGTTGCCGTCACCGGATTTCTGCCAAGCTATGCGGGATTGGGATTGGAATCGGAAATAAAGAATCTTTCCCGGGTCATGAAAAATCCCAAAGAACCGCTGACCGTGATTCTCGGTGGACTGAAGATAAAAGACAAAATGAGCGTGGTCGCGAATCTGAAGAAGAAAACCGCATCATTCCTGATCGGCGGCGCGCTGACGCCGGAGATGCTGGTGCTGAAATTCTGGGATCCGAAACTGACATTAAAAAAACTGCTGACGCCGGTTGATTTTAAATTGGATGGCGGCGCCATCAGGGACATCGGTCCAGAAAGCATAAAACTGTTCACGCATGAGATTACAGCGGCAAAAACCATAATCTGGAACGGCCCGCTGGGAAATATTCTGGACACGCGGTTCCGGAATGGCACCCGGGAGATCGCGAGGGCTGTCGCCCGAAATAAGCAGGCCTTTACGGTTGTCGGCGGAGGAGAGACGGTAATGTTCCTGAAAAAAATGAAGCTGGATAGGAAAATCGGTTTTATTTCCACCGGCGGCGGCGCGATGCTGGATTTTTTGGCCGGAAAAGAGCTGCCAGGAATACGAGCTTTAGAATCTAGAAGCTCGTATTTAAAATCATGAAGAATTTTAAAAATACCGATAAAGCCATAGCGCGGATATTGCTCGCAAAGAAGCGGAATGAAAGAATCGGCATCTGGGGCGATTATGATCCCGACGGGATTCCGGGAGCTTTCATTATCCGCGAAGCCTTGCTTGGCGCGGGATTTTCAAGTAAAAATCTGACGGTCATTCTGCCGCATATAAAAAGATATAACCGGAGTTTCAATCCGGTCCATCTGAAGCTGCTGAAGAAAAGGAAGGTGTCGCTTATTTTGGGAGTTGATTTCGGCACATCGGATTTTGCGCAGGTGAAAATGGCGGATGGCATGGGATTTGACGTGATTATCTTCGATCATCATCCGCAGCTTCCGGGGCGCCTGCCGGCGATACTCATCAATCATCTGCAGTCCGGTGACCGTTATCCGCATAAAAATTGGTGCGGAACCGGAGTGGCGTATAAGTTTTTTGAATCATACTATCTCGATCAGAAGCTGGATCTCGCGCGACTTGAGCGGAATCTGGATCTGCTGGCGCTCGCGATGATCGCCGATCGCATCAAATTGGATGAATATAATCTGAGATATATCGACCGGGGAATTCATCTGATCAATGCGCATTCCCGCCCGGGACTGCAGGCGCTTCTGCATCTTGCCGATGGTGACCGCATAACCAGGCACGAAGTCATGGGCGTATTTATCAGCAGGTTTTTTCCAAGGCTGAGCAATGAAAAAAATGAGCTGTACCGGCTGTTCCTGGCGGATACGAAGAAGGACGCGGTCAAATACGCAAAAATTCTGAATGACCGCCACAAGCAGATCTCCGGATATGTCGACGCCTCTATAAAAAAAGGAGTTACGCAATACAATCGGGAAAAAGGCGGCGTGCTGGTCTTGCGCGCAGAGGTTCCTTCGATTGCAACCGGAATGATCGCGTCGATTTCATCGGGATTGGTGGAGAAAATAAAAATACCGCTGTTCGTGTATAAAAAACAGAAGCATTTTTTCCAGGGATCTTCGCGGGCGCCATTCGGTTCGGATTTCAATCTGGTCAAAGCGATGGACAGCTGCAAAGATCTGATGGTCAGTTACGGCGGACATCCGACGGCGGCAGGTTTCCGGCTGAAGGGCGGAAAAGAAAAGGAATTCAAAGCAGCGATGGAAAAATACTTTAACGGCTATACCGGGAAAACCAAGCATAAGTCATCCTGAGCGAGCGAAGGATCTCTGAATTAGATTCTTCTCCGCCGGCTGACAGATCAGAATGACAAACAAAAAAATGAAGACATCAAAAAGATATTACGCGTACAGATTAGGCTCCGGAGCGGAGGGTATTTGTGATGACTGGAAAGAATGCGAGAAAATAGTTTCCGGCAGGGTCGCGCGTTTTAAGGGTTTCACGTCTTTGGCGGATGCTGATGACTGGCTGAGCGCGGGAGCACCCTATGAGTCAAAAGTTAAAAGTCCAAAGTCGAAAGTGAATCTGATGCCCGGAATCTATTTTGATGCCGGCACCGGACGGGGGAATGGCGTGGAGATCAGCGTCACTGATGTGCGCGGCGAGAATCTTCTCCATAAGGTGATGCCGAAATCAAAAATCAATAAGCACGGAAAACATTTACTGGGGAAAGATTTTACCAATAATTACGGTGAGCTTATGGCGTGCCAATATGCCCTGAAATTTGCAATCAAACACAGCATCGGGAAGATATTCGGTGACAGCAAGCTGGTGATCGAGTATTGGTCGCGGGGATATATCAAAAGAAATGAACTGCCAGCGAAAACGGTGAAGCTTGCGGATGCAGTGGCGAAACTGCGGAAAGAATTTGAATCTCTTGGCGGGGAAGTGGGTCGTGTTTCCGGCGATGATAATCCGGCAGATCTGGGGTTTCATTAAAAAAATAGAGCCGCTCTCCTGATCCTTGGAGGCGGCCCTTATTAACTTTTGCGAGACCTTGCACTGGCACAGATGGATCGGCCATGAAGGTTATATATCAGTATAGTAGCATTCGATTATTTATTTGTCAAATAAAAAGCCCCGATTACTTCGGGGCCTTGCGGCTACTTCTCTTCTTTTTCTTTGTTTTCCTGTTCGTTTTCTTCTTCGTAAGCCTGTGGATCGCAGATTCTGCATCCGGGACAATCCTCGTTCGGAAAGAGCACTTCCATCGCCCAGATGCTTAGCACGAGAAGGCCTAAACCGAAATGCGCCGAAAAAAATGCAAGGGACGC
>CAYUKW010000025.1:0-8918 GCA_964445395.1 uncultured Candidatus Saccharibacteria bacterium | reverse complement strand
CCGCGGCAAGTACACTGAAGACGATCCGCGCATGATGGAAGAAGTGGTTTCGCGGCGGCTGAATCATCCGGAATGGCCGTATCCCGATCTCATGATCATCGACGGCGGCATCACGCAGTTCCGCGCCGCCACGCGAGCCTTGCAGCAATGCGCCTCAGAAAATGCAAAGCATAAGATAAAGATAATTTCCTTCGCAAAACCGGAACAGCAGGTCTACGGCATAAAAAAAGATCCCATGCCGCTGTCCCAGATTCCCGAAGGGATGCGGAGATTCATACTGCTCGCCGACCAAAACACCCACAATTTCGTCATCCGCTATCACCGCAAAGTCCGTGCAGGGAAATTTCTTGACTCTACAAAGAATATTGACTAGTATTCGTATAGCTCATCAATCTCAGGCAAGCAGATGGAAACTTCAAAAAAAGTAGTGGATCTTCTCTGTCAGCCAAAGGTGGCGGCTATGATGGGTATGACTACTATAGTCATGGGCGGATTTTCCCATAGCCTCGATACCGCGCTCGCCGGGACCGGCGTACTATTCTTCGCCGCAGTCTGGGCGGCATGCGCCGATCGCACAGCATAAAAACCTAACATCAGTTGGGTTTTTTATTTTATAACCAAAGGTTGTATACTATAAATATGAAATGGCTCGGCAATATAGTCTTCTCCTACTTCTCCAACCTCCTGGCGCTGATTCTTGCCAACCAATTCATAACGGGATTCCAGGTGGTCACTGTACCCTTTGCGAATCTGCTGATTGCCGCGGGGATATTCACGCTCATTAACTGGCTCATCCGTCCGTTAATAAAGATGATTCTCTCTCCTGTCGTATGGCTCACCTTTGGACTTTTCACGCTGGTCATCAATGCCGGAATGCTCCATCTTCTTGACATTCTCAGTGTAAATGTTAACATCAATACAACTGAGTCTCTTATCTACGGAACACTGCTTATAACTGGAGTCAATATCGTACTTCATTTCTCGGCAAAGACCTTATTTAAGTAAGGCGGTACACATACTATGAATTGGCTTCCCATTGCTCAAATAACTGTCGCGGTATTACTGATCATCTTCATCCTGCTCCAGGAACGCACCTCCGGGCTTTCCGGAGTCATGGGCGGAAATGACGAAGGCGGTTTTTATCAGACCCGCCGGGGACTGGAAAAGATGATCTTCTGGGGAACTATCGTTTTGGCGGTCGCCTTTGCGGCACTCGCCCTTCTGGGACTGGTCCTGTAATTCCTTTTTATTTCGCATCAAAAAATCTAATTTAGCCTGCTGCATTTTTACGCAGCGCAACGCACCGAATGCTCACTTTTCTCGTTAATATCTTCCGCACTTTCACCCGCGCAGAACGGCTGGTATTTTTCGGAACCTGCCTGGCACTTGTCATCGCCGCGGGAATCCTCGGCGCTCTTATTTTCCACTCCGCCACCGTTGAAACTCCGGCGCCATCGCCGTTTTATGCCGAAGGCATAATCGGCCAGCCGGTGACGCTGAATCCGGTGCTCTCCGCCGGCAATGATACTGACCGGGATCTGACCCGCCTGGTTTTCAGCGATCTCCTGAGCCTCTCGGAAAGTTACACATCCGACACCGACAACCGCACCTGGAACATCGTCCTGAAAGATAATCTGCGCTGGAGCGACGGCAAACCCCTGACGACCGACGATGTCATTTTTACCATCGAAGCCATCCAGAATCCGGAAAGCCGCTCGCCTCTTTCGCTGAGCTGGCAGGGCGTGATCGTAAACCGCATCAGTGAACGCGAAATCGAATTCACCCTCCGCACGCCCTATGTATTTTTCCCGGATAACCTGCGCGAACTGTTCCCTATCCCGAAACATATCTGGGGAACGATTCCGGTCGCCAACTTCCGGCTTTCACAATTCAATCTTGAGCCGGTCGGCAGCGGTCCGTATGCCTATTCCTCGTTCGAAAAACGCGCCGACGGATTCATCACCGCCTATCACCTTGTCACCAATATGTATTTCGCGCAGGACAAGCCGTTCATCAATGAATTCGCCGTCAAATTCTATCAGAACCAATCGGAACTGATCGATGCGTTCAATGCGCGGCAGATCGACGGATTCGGCGGAATCAATCCGAAAAATGTCAGCGACATCAAACTCGGCAATACGCTCCTGGAAAAGACCATGCCGCGATACTACGCGATTTTTCTGAATAAAAATACGCCGGGACTGA
This sequence comes from uncultured Candidatus Saccharibacteria bacterium, assembly GCA_964445395.1. Classification (GTDB taxonomy): domain Bacteria; phylum Patescibacteriota; class Minisyncoccia; order UBA6257; family 02-FULL-45-10c; genus REEB48. The sequence goes on along the minus strand of CAYUKW010000025.1, from coordinate 6,713 downwards.
ATGACCAGAACGTGATCAGCGCGATGCAGATGGCGGTGGACAAACAAGGCATCATTGATACGGTTTTCGGCGGCAAGGCATTCGCCGTCAACGGACCGGTTCTGCCGATCACCGAAGGATACGACAAAAATGCCGACCCGGGAAACCAATTTTCGCCGGATCAGGCGAATGCCCTGCTGGAAAAATCAGGGTGGAAACTGAATGATGCCGGCATCCGTCAAAAATCAGGAAAACAGACAGTCTCTTTGGAATTTTCCCTGATAGTTCCGGAAATCCAGCCGCTGATCGACGCAGCGAATCTCATCGCGCAGGACATGAAAAATATCGGCGTCACCGTGAATCTGACCGTTCTCAATCCGGCCGATATCGCCAATGAGATCATAAAAAACCGGGACTATCAGATGATCCTTTTCGGAAACATTTTAAAACAGAATCCCGATTTGTTCTCCTTCTGGCATTCATCCGAGAAATTCTATCCGGGACTGAATCTGTCACTCTATGAAAATAAAAAGGTCGATACGCTTTTGGAAACGATCCGGAAAACTCCGGACAGCGGGCAACGGGCGAAATATCTTTCCGATCTGCAGCAGCTTATCGCCGCTGACATGCCGGCAGTGTTTCTCTATTCGCCGATATATCTCTATGTCGCGCCGAGCCGTTTCGGAGGGTTTGATGCCAAAACCATCTCCATTCCTTCGGATAGATTCCAAAATGTGAATAAATGGTACCTTGCAACCACAAGGGTATTCAGCAAATAATAACAACAGATTGACTTTATGGCTGTCTGCGATCAGCGGATGGCGCATTCTTCTCTTTATAGTGCTGGGGGTGGAAAATAAATGCCCCTGTGGCGAAACTGGCAGACGCGCACGCTTCAGGTGCGTGTGACCGCAAGGTCTTGGAGGTTCAAATCCTCTCGGGGGCACATATTCGCGCGATCCGTGCGAAACAGAATTTCCTCCCCAGCACCATACAGAGAAGAAACCCCGCACATAAGAATATTATTCTTATGTGCGGGGTGAAAGCGATCCAGATGAAAATAAAACAGTCGCAATAAGAAAAATAATTAATTAAAATAAAATAAATAATAAATATAAAAATAACATGATCAGAGTTAACGCACCAAAGCGAGTCTTCACGACACGCGACAGAAAAGAAACAACGAAAGAAACCCATAAAGAACTGCCGAGAGCGGCTCATCGGGAAACCCCGAAGGAGATGCCGAGAGAAATCCACCATAAGGCATCTATGGAAACAGGCGACGAACCGCTTCGCTTTATTCCCATCGGGGGCCTGGAACAAATCGGGCAGAACTGCTCGATGTATGAGTATAAAGACGAGATCGTCGTCGTGGACGTCGGCATCCAATTTCCGGAAGAAACCACGCCAGGCGTGGATTACATCATTCCGAACGTCTCCTATATTGAGCCGAAAAAACGGAATGTCCGCGGCATCATTCTGACGCACGGACACTATGACCACATTCATGCATTGCCCTATCTGATTGAAAAGCTCGGCAATCCGGTAATCTATACCGCCGCCCTGACCAAAGCGATTGTGGAAAAAAGATTCCAGGAATTCCCGAATGTGCCGCGGCCGAAAATCCAGATTGTCACCGACGGCGACCGCGTCCGCATTTCCAATCACTTCACTGCTGAATTTTTCTACATCGATCACACCATTCCGGATGCCGTAGGCTTCATCCTGGAGACCCCGGTCGGAAAGATGGTCAACTTCGGAGATTTCCGGGTTGAACATGATATCGACGGCACGCCGATGCATACCGAAATCTTTGAACGGCTCGGAAAAATGGACATCCATACCGTCTATCTGGACAGCACCAATGCGGACATCGAAGGACACTCGGTTCCGGAAAAAATCGTCGAGAAAAATCTGGAGATGCTTTTCCAGAAAGCCAGCGGCCGCATCATCGTCGCGACGTTTGCGTCCCTGCTGACCCGCCTGGCGGAAATCATCAAAATCTCGGAAAAGCTGGGCCGCAAAGTCGCCATCAACGGACGGTCCATGAAGGACAACATCCAGATCGCGAAAGACCTCGGCTATATGAAATTCAGAGAGGGCCACGTCATCGCCATCGAGGAAATCAATAAGCACAAGGACAATAAAATCATGGTCCTCACCACCGGCGGCCAGGGCGAGCCGAATGCCGGACTTACGAAAATTGCCAATGGCGAACATAAGACAGTCCGTTTCAAGCCGGCGGACACGGTGATCTTTTCCTCTTCCGTGGTTCCGGGAAATGAACGGAGCGTGCAGGTTCTGCAGGATAATATCTCCCGCCAAGTGAACGAAATATATAATTACAAAACCCTGGATATCCATTCCAGCGGACACTGCACCCAGGAAGACCTGCGCCTTGTCCTGAAAATGATGAAACCGAGATTCGTCCTGCCGATTCACGGCTATTATTTCAAACGTTCCGCAGCAGCAAAAGCGGCGCAGAGCGTCGGCATTCCGAAAGAAAATACTATCCTTATGGATAACGGCCAGGTCGCGGAAATTACGAAAGATTCTTTCAAAGTTATCGCCGAGCGGGTTCCGAGCAACTTCGTCATGGTGGACGGACTCGGCGTCGGAGACGTGCAGGAAGTCGTCCTGCGCGACCGGCTCATGCTTGCCGCGGAAGGCATGGTGGTGATCATCGCGACCATCGACCGCCGCACGGGCAAACTCCTGAAAACGCCGGATATCATTTCCCGGGGATTCATCTATCTGAAAGACAGCAAGGAATTGCTGGACGGCATACGCATCAAAGTGAAATCGCTCCTGGAACGGCTCCCGCGGACCGCGGAACCGGATCCGGATTACGTCAAAGGACTGATCCGCGACCAAATCGGCCAATTCTTGTATACTAAGACTAAGAGAAGGCCGATGGTGCTTCCGGTACTCATCGAGCTCTAATCCATCTGACTCCATGGCAAAACCCATATTAATTTCCGGTATCCAGCCGACAGGCCGATTGCATCTCGGGAATTATTTGGGCGCGCTGAAGAATTTCGTGGAACTGCAGAATTCCGGGAAATATGAGTGTCTGTTTTTCATCGCCGACTATCACTCCCTGACAATTGATTTTGATCCGGCGAAAAAAGCCGAAGAAGTTCTCGGCGTTGCCAAAGCTTATCTGGCTGCCGGCATTGATCCGAAAAAATCTTCAGTCTTTGTCCAGTCTTATATTCCGGAATCGACCGAGCTTGCTTGGATTTTAAGCACCATAACTCCACCGGGAGAATTAAGCAGGATGACTCAGCTCAAAGATAAGTCTAAAAATGATCCTGATAATATAAATATGGGCCTGATATTCTATCCAGTCCTAATGACTGCGGATATCCTTCTCTATGACGCTAAAATCGTTCCAGTCGGAGACGATCAGCTTCAGCACTTGGAACTTGCCAGAACTCTCGCCCGTAAATTCAATAACCGATTTGGCCAGACTTTTTCCGAACCGCAGGCGCTTCTGACCAAAACTCCGCGCGTGATGAGCCTGAACGACCCGACGAAGAAAATGTCCAAGTCTCAGCCGGAAGGATGCCTGTTCCTGGACGATTCTCCGAAAGATATTGAATCCAAAATTAAGCGCGCAGTCACGGATTCCGGATCTGAAGTGAAATTCGATCTGCAAAATAAAACCGGCGTCTCCAATCTGCTTCTTATCTATGAAGCGTTGACCGGAGAAAGCGTTGCCAATCTTGAAAAGAAATACTCAGGAAAGGGGTACGGACAATTCAAAGCAGATCTGGCTAAAGTAATCATTGATGCGCTGGCACCGTTCCGTGAATCAAAATCTTCGGATAAAAAACTCAAAACAATCCTTGCCGCCGGCGATAAAAAAGCGAAAAAACTGGCTTCCGCAAAGATGAAAGAGGTGAAGAAAAAACTCGGCCTCCTTGCGTAGCGCCCTGACGGATGATATTCTTTTCTTAGCTCATCAATACTCGAGGCGCCATTGAAATCCTGGCAGCAAAAAGAGCTGATACTCCGCATATTCGGATTTTTGTATATGGTCCCGAACAGACTCTATGTCAGCCGCCGCATGAAAAAAGTCTTCAGCGAGCAGTATATAGAACGGAAACCGCTCGGCGCCATTATCAAGAAAATCCTGAACATAAACACTGAAATGGAATTCTATTTCCTGAAACCCCCTCCTTCATCCCGTGTCAAAAATTTCCTTATCGAGCGGATCAAAAAATCAACCCGAAGAGGGAGAAGGCTCATTGATTTCGCCCAGATACGGAATGAAGATTTATTCTATGCCATGGCGCACCATATCTCCAGAGAAGATTTGAATCGGGGATGACAAAAAACGGCTATCAGCCGTTTTTTATTTTTCCTCGTAAAATTCCATTTTCCCGCCATCCAGCTGTTCTATGTTCCTACCTATCTTTTCATACCATCTCTGGCGGTCGGCTTCACTCGCAAAATGATCAAGTTTGAATGGTTCACCTACCGATCCGCCTGCCGCTGGACGATAACGGACGGCATATCTGCCAAAGCCACTGGATAATTTTCCTTCTTCCTGCGGTGCTTTTTCCACGCCTATAATCTCCGCATCAACTCGTTCTATCTCAGATGGTCCAAACTCCGCTCGTATCCTGCCGCCTTCTTCAATCTCGATGCTTTTACCCGTAGATTCATACCAGGCATCATATGCTTCCTTTGTATCAAATTCTTCGATCACAGTTCCCTTTTCTTCTCCCGGCATAAAATGAAAGGCAGTGTAAACCATTCTTACTTCTTTGGATTTTAAATCCTCAACTTTCTTAAGTATATCGCCCATACCTCTTCCCCGCATGAACTCTTCAAATTCTTTCATAAATTATTTTTTCAATTCCGGCAGACCGTATTCCACCGTCACCTCGCCGCCGTCTTCCATTATCCATTTCCCGTATGAATCATACCAATCCCACGCCTCATCCGCCGTATCAAATTCAACCAAGGGCCTGAAATCTTTCTCGCCCCGCTCTTTGCCTTTGCACACGAATACATACCCCTCTTTTCCAAGTTCCTTTTCAGTCAGAATGTTTTTAATGAGATCTTCGAATTTCCTAGTGTCCGCCGGATTCTTTTCCGCGCGGGCGATCATCGCATCCAAATTCATCTCCGCGGGTCCGAAATCCATCGTTATTTCCGCCTCGTCTCCGCGATTCCGGTAATTTTTAATGATACCCGCGCCGACTCTTTCGTACCAGGCATCGTATTCTTTCTTGGTCTTGAATTCTCCCAGAACATGACTGCCTCCTTGGCGGCTGGTGAATCTCGCAATGAAAACGCCATCTTCGGGACCAAGCACCTCAGGCTTCAGTTCCTGATTCTTCATATAATCCTCGAATTTCTTTTCGAAATTTTCGCTCATAGCATATCTATATTTTTCTGACTCCGACCCAGATCGGCTGGTCATCCAGCTTGGTATCCAATTCCGCATCGAACTTTTCCGTTTTCTTGAAATCAACGTTCTTCGCGCCGACATCTTTCTTCAGCCGCTCCATATGATTCGTCAGCGCGTTCACTATCTCCGGCGCGCCTTCGATCATCAGCGCGATGGCATCCGCCGGCACATAATTCGCATCATGGCGAAGCCCCTGCACCATCCGCGCCACCTCCCGCAGCACTCCTTCTTCTTTGAGCGCTGCGGTGATGACCAGATCCAATACTAATTCTTCCTGCATATTGAAATTCCAGCGGATTTCCTTGACGTTCACTTCATCCTTCAATATTTCCAGCAATTCCGCATCGCGCGCATCCAGTTTCTTGGATTTGATTTCCAGCGCCTGCAATGGCTGACGCACTTTCATTCCCTTTTCCGCGCGCAGCGCGAGCGCCAGACTGGATACTCTCCGGACCTCTTCCATTTTTTCCAGCAACGCGTAATCAACCGACTTTTTATCCGCCACAGACCAATCCTCCAGGTGCACGGACTGCATATTGTCGGAAAGCGACTGATACAGCGCATCCGCAAAAAACGGCGTGAATGGCGCGATAAGCTTGCTCAGTTCCAGAAGGCAAAATCGGAGCATCGCGGATGCATATTCATAATCCTTAGCATTATTTTCCGGCCGCTGCAGGCGGGAACGGGAACGGCGGATATACCAGCGCGAAAGATCATCCACAAAAGCTTCCAGCGCCTTCCCCGCTCCGCCCACGTCATAGTTATCAAGGCTGGCAGTTACGATTTCCATCACCTGATTCAGGCGGGCAAAAATCCAGCGGTCAAGAACATGGCTCATATCGAGATTTTCCGCTTTCACGTCCGGATTCTTTTTCCCGTACGTATCCAAAAATACGAATGAATTATACATGATCATGATGAACTTGCGGAGCATCTTGCCCAGATCCAATTCATCGAATTTCTTCGATTCGCTTGGCGGATTGATGGTGTAAAAATACCAGCGGACTACATCTGAACCGTATTTCTGTATCATATCCCACGGACTGACGACGTTGCCTTTTGACTTGGACATTTTCTGCCCGTTTTTATCCAGAACTAAACCGAGCGTGATGACATTGTTATACGGATTTTCCAACCCGAGGGCGGTCGCCACCGCCAAGAGCGTGTAGAACCATCCGCGCGTCTGATCGATGCCTTCGCTGATGTAATCCGCCGGGAAATCGATGTTCTTCTCTATCGTGGAAAGCTCGAGCGGACTCTTTTTCGCATCGCCGGCGAACGGATAATGGAATTGCGCGAACGGCATCGC
>CAYUKW010000024.1:0-9051 GCA_964445395.1 uncultured Candidatus Saccharibacteria bacterium | reverse complement strand
CAAATGGCAGATAAATAATCAGCCGGTGGAAGGCGCCGCTGGAAATCCGGAATTCTTGTCGCTGAATCTGGAATCCCAAGGAACTCCGAAAGAAAGCCAATTTACCGTTTCCGCATCCGCCGGCAATAACGCCAACCAGCTGGAATTCAGCGGTAAATTATTGAATTTTATCGTAAAATAAGAACATGCTTAGAATACGCAATGATATTCAAAATAAAATAGGAATCATTTTTCTCACAAATTTCGTATTCCTTTCTCTCGCATCAACAAGCTTCGCAGCCACTGATGCCGGGACAGCGCCCTTGTCTACGCCAGGAGAACAAAGCACAACGGTTATTGTACCCTCGACTACTGCATGCAATACCGGATACGAACCGACGAAAGGAGGCGTTTATGATCCGAAAACACAAACATGGAGTTGCAAGACGGGTGATGCCATATTCAATTGTCAGGGAAAGCAACTCTGCTCCTCTCTTGCGGGAGTTCCTAGTAATTCAAAAATAACCCAGCAAGTCCACGCCTACCAAACCACCTATACGCTTCCGTGCCAGCCGATTGCCGGTGGCCAATGCCCGAGCGAACAGACTCCGGCAGGATACATCGCCCGATTATACCAATTCGGACTGATGATTGTCGGACTTTTCGCCTTCGGCGGAATCGTATATGGCGCGCTGAAATATATCCTTTCCGCCGGAAGCCTGGCAGATCAGTCTGATGCCAGAGAACAGATCACGCAGGCGGTACTGGGACTGCTCCTCCTCCTCGGATCATTCCTGATCCTTTATACGATTAATCCGGCCATCACCAATATCCAAAACCCGAATCTGGAAGTCATTCAGATAAAAAATATCATAAGCGCGGGCGAAGCGAATAACACCGGCACCCCGAATCAGATCGCCACCGGCGGCAGCAATGCCGGAGATCCGCTTTGCAAGCTCGCCGTCAATGCCCAGATAGGCGTGGATGCGAATGCCGACCTCAGCGGATATAACGGCTCGCTCCTGAATAGCGTCTTCACCGGCAATAACCCTTCGGTCGCCAACGCTCCTACGCCGCAGCTTCCCAACGGAACCCAATCAACCGGCTATCAGTGCATTAGCTGCAAAGACAACGCGAGCCGAGTTGGCGGTACTGCCGGCGTCGGCGGAACCTGCGCCTGTAATTCCCAATATACAGAAAGCAATGGCGAATGCATCAGTAATTGCGGCGTCGGATCTTTCGAATTCAGCGGAGGATGCATATCGGAGGCCGCATGCCTTGCGAAGCCGGGCTATTCAGCGGTCGCCGGACCGAAACAAGATGGCGTTGGCAATCAATGCATAAAAAAATAACATACTGAAAAATATGAACTGGTCATTGATCCTTAAAAGAACATTGAGCTTCCTCGTAATCGCCGGAATAATCGCCGGGGCGATTTGGCTGGTTTATTTCTTTTTTGGTCAAAATCCGACTTTGCAAAAGATTGCGGCAACGGTATTACAAACGCCTCCGGCAGCGGAACAGACAGCTCCCGCAGCGCAAAAAATCACAGCGATAACCGCCGATCCGATAGCCGATTACTGGGTCAATAAAAAGACCAATGCTCTTTACTACTTAAATCCCGCCGGCCAAACACTGACGATTTCCGGCAATAATGAGACGCTGGTGAATTCCCAGCCGCTGGCATCGCTCAACGAGGTTACTCCTTCCTATGACGGGACATTTGCGATAGCGCGATTCAATTATCCGCGCCAGCCGATTTTCAGCATCTTCACTGCCGCCGGCAACAGCTGGCAGCCGCTTCCCGCATCCACCATCGCCGCAACGTGGTCGCCGAATTCCGATGAGATCGCCTATGTCGATAGCCAGGGGCTTAAAATTCTTAACCTTGATACCAAGAAAACCCAAAGCGTGATTGCGCTCTCGCAAAAAGACCTGGAATTGCATTGGCGTGCCGATGGCAAGATACTCATTGCGTCAAACATGGGAGATTCCGTAAAAATAATGGCTCTGGATATGAAAACCAAGAATATCTCTCTTTTTCTGGAAGAATTCGGCCTGGTCATGAAATGGGCTCCGGATGACAGCATCGGACTGAAACTCTCGCGGGCGGGCGGCGCGTCCCAGATGAGCCTCGTCGACAGAAATGGATCCGTGCTTTCAAATCTCACCTTCGTCACCCTGCCGGAAAAATGCGTGATATTCCAGGAAACTGAAATATACTGCGCGGTTCCTAAAAATATCCCTGAAGGGATCAAGCTGCCGGACGATTATTATCAGCGCGCCGCGTATTTTGATGACAATTTCTATCTTATCGACATCAGCGGAACGCCGTCAGTTTCGGAACTGGCCACCGGATCACCGGCGCCGATGGACGCCGAACATCTTGAAATCTTCAGCGGCAAGCTTTTCTTTAAAAACAGGCTTGATGGGAAACTGTACAGCCTTGCCCTGTAATCGGAATAGCTTTTGTGATGAAATAAAAAATCTGTCGCCCGGCGACAGATTTTTATATCGGCTTTATGACAACCTGCCGGGACTCTCCCTCGCCGATGCTTTCTGTTTTTATATCAGGACGGGTCGCCAGCTCCACATGGACCAGACGGCGCTCGTAGGCATTCATCGCCGGAAGGATTATCTCTTTCTTCTCGAGCAAAGCTTTTCTGGCCGCGGCTTTCGCCAGCTCCGTCAGAAGCCGCTCGCGTTCTTTTTTATAATTATTGACGTCCACCACGACCCGGTCCAGTTGCATCTTTTTCGCCATCAGGCGGACCAGGTGATCCAGATCACGCATCAATTCCGGCAGGAAACGGGCCACGATTCCTTCATCGTGAATAAGAATGCTCACGCGCTTGCCCTCCACGTCCGCATCGACTGAAAAATCCAATCCGGTCGCCTTAAGGATTTGTTCGATTGTTTGTTTGAGTGATTCCATGTTCTTTTTCCTCTGCCTTAATATTGAGCGTCTTATTGATATATATCTGCTGGATAACCGTAAATACCGATGTCACGAGCCAATATAACCCGATAGCCGAAGGCAACGTGCCAAGGATGGCTAGCGTCATTATCGGACCCATGAACATCATCTGCCGCCCCATCTGCTCCGCGGTGGACAGTTCCTGCCCTTTTTCAACCTTTGGCAATGCCAGCCGCCCCTGCACATACTGGGCTGCCGCCGCCAGGATAACCATAAGAATACTCGGCTTTTGCAAATCTATCAAGTGCAGGAAGGTGGCGTTCAGATGCTGGGGAGCGGCGACGAATGAATAAAGATTGACCATCGTATCCGCCGAAATTCCCTTCAGGAACACCCGGTACAGGCCGATAAGGATCGGCAGTTGGATCAGGATCATCAGAAGTCCGGAAAATGGGCTGACATTATGGGCTTTATAAAGATCCATCATCGCCTTCGCCTGCTTTTCCTTATCGTCTTTATGGTTGTGCTGTATTTTCTTTATTTCCGGCTGGAGTTTCTGGATCAGGGACTGGTTCTTCGCGCCTTTGTAAAAAAGCGGCAGGAAAACGACCCGGATCGCAAGCGTCAGCAGAATGATCGCGACGCCCAGATCCTGAAACGCGACGGTATTATAAAAACCGACGAGCGCGTTCAGAAGGGGGATGTAAAAAAAAGTTTGGAACATAGATAATTTATCGTTTAATTATAACACTGTTATGCAGCTGATTGCCGAATGTATTTCCCGGCTCAGCGTTTCCTGCGGGAGCTGCGTGGCTGACTTCCCGACAATGATTATGATGTCGCGGTTCAACAGTGTCACCGGCGCGTTTGATTTCCTGATCGCATCAAAAATCATGCGCCTGGTTCGGTTCCGGTCGACGGCTTTTTTCGCTATTCCTTTTTTAAGAATCACCCCGAAGCGGGAATACGGAAGGCTGCTCGGAAAAATTTTAAAAGAAAAATGCGTGAACCGCGTTTCTTTGCCGTTTTTCCCTATCATGGACTGGACCGGCAATCGATATTTTTTTGCCAACATATGCGAATCGCGGGGGATACCCGCGAGTTATGGACTGAACTTATATTTATACGGTTAACTTATGGCGCCCTTTGTGCCTGCGCGCAGTAAGCACGCGGCGGCCGCCCTTGGTCCGATTGCGCCGTAAAAATCCATGCGTTCTCGCTCGCTTCCTCTTTTTTGGCTGATATGTTTGTGACATGAAAATAGTATATCGTATTCTTTTCGGTTAATCAACCCCTCGAAAAACGGCGAAGAATGCTTATGGAGAGGCGAATCTGCGCGATAGGATGGGCAGATGTGACCGTCTTCCGTCCCGGAAGCGAAAATTTTCAGAGGTTTCCGCGACGGCGTCGGTTTTCCGGGTCCACATTTCCGTTTTTATGTTCTTATCACGCCATATTAACTAATTTTTACCAAAAATACGCAAATGCCTATGGACAAATAGAGAACCATTCATACATAATTAACATAACTGCATTTTAAAATTTTCGGAAAAGATAAAAATGCATTATCCACAGCTGATGCACAGATTATTCTCTTTTTTGCATATCATTCTTGCGCGCATAAGATTAGAATGAATGTACGTTCGTGAATCATTTACATAGTTTTAAAAGTTTCCGCACTATTTATTTTTTAAATACATCATGGAGTTTGAACAAGTATGGCAAACTGCGCTCGGTGAAATAGAAATCCAGATTTCTAAACCGAATTTCGCTACCTGGCTTAAAAATAGCCGGCTCTTGGATAAGCAGGATGGCACTGTCTTGGTCGGACTTCCGAATACTTTCGCCAAGGAATGGGTGGAGAACAAATATCAGAAAATAATACTCAACGCGCTGAGAAATCACGATCAGACCACGAAAAAAATAGAGTTTACCGTCCACAACAACAACACCGCGCTAGTCGCTCTGGCGCCGAAAAAGAATAAACAGGTGAATGAGGAGGAATTCAAGAAGCAGCTGGCGTTTGAAGAACTGAAGATAGACCCGGAAACAAATCTGAACCCCCGCTACCGACTGAGTTCTTTTGTCGTCGGCAAAACCAATGAACTTGCGTATGCCGCGGCGTCCGCGGTCATCGAAGAGATCGGCAGGAAATATAATCCGCTTTTCTTTTACGGCGGAACCGGTCTCGGCAAGACCCACCTGATCCAGGCCATCGGCAATGAAATCAAAGTCCGCTATAACGATAAGGTCCGCGTGAAATATGTCTCCGCTGAAAAATTCACCAATGACGTCATCTACGGAATCCGCAACAAACGGATGGAGGACATGAAGGACAAATATCGCAATGTGGACGTGCTCATCATCGACGACATCCAATTCATCGGCGGCAAAGCCGCGACCGAAGAGGAATTCTTCCACACCTTCAATGCGCTGTATGAAAACAACAAACAGATCATCATTTCCTCCGACCGTCCTCCGAAATTCATACCGACCTTGGAAGACCGCATGCGGTCGCGTTTCCAGGGCGGCATGATCGCCGACATCTCGCCTCCGGATTATGAGCTGCGTCTGGCGATATTGAAAACAAAACTGCAGGAACGGGGCGCCGCACTGCCGGAAAACATCCTTGAATTCCTGGCGAATAAGATCCAGAAGAATCTGCGGGAGCTGGAAGGCGTTCTGAATCGCATCCTCTTCTATCAATACGCGAAAAAGGAGATAACCCTGAGAATGGTCGAGGAGATTGTCGGAGAGATGCTCCAGCAGCCGACGAAGAATATCAATTCCGCCCAGATAATAAAAGCGGTCGCCGACTACTATCAAGTGTCTCCGAATGATCTTGTCGGCCGTTGCCGCCAGAAAAGCGTCGTGGAGCCCCGCCAGATAGCAATGTACCTCCTGAGAGACATCCTCGGCCTTTCCTACCCGGATATAGGCCAGAAAATAGGCAAGCGCGACCACACCACCGCAATCTATGCCAATAACAAGATTTCCGAAAGCATCAATAAGAATCAGGACCTGAATCAGAAAGTGCTGGCGATAAAAGATCTGATCTACAAAGAATAACTTGTGGAAAAAGCGTCGGATAGATTCTGCATAACAATAAGAAGAGGAAAAACTCCGGAATTTATCCTCACTTGTCCCCGTCATTATCAACAGTAATTCACATTTAGAAAAAGTAATAAAACCCAGGCTCCGCCAGCATCCCGCCGATTCATCCACTGTTTCCACATTGCTATTACGACTGCTAATTATATATATTAAATACAATGAAATTAGTAATACTGAAAAATAATCTGCGCGAAGGGCTGAACACCGTCGAACGGGCGTCATCCGAGAACAATAATCTGCCGATATTGAAAAACGTCTTATTGAAAACATTCAATAATAAAATTCAGCTTTCCGCGACGAATCTGGAGATAGCTGTTTCCAAATTCGTATCCGGCAAGATTATCGAGGATGGCAGCATCACCGTACCGCTGGGCACTCTTTTGACCATCGTCAACAACACGAACAGCGAACGGATCAATCTGGAAACAAATCAGAATACGCTGATTTTCAAAACCGACAATTATGAAGCCACTATCCAGGGGCTGCCGGAGGAGGAATTCCCGATCATTCCGAAAATAGAGAACAGCAAAAATTATATTGCGCTTTCCGCGGAGCTTTTCCGGGATGCGGTCGTAAAGGTGGCGAATGCGATCCAGCCTTCGGAGATCCGTCCGGAAATCGGCGGAATGCTTCTGGATTTTCAAGTAACCCATTTCAAATTGGTCGGCACGGACAGTTTCCGGCTGGCGGAAAAAACCATCCACGAGAACAGCTATAAGTCCACATTCCAGAAAGGATTCAGGATCATCATTCCGCTGAAAACCATGCAGGAATTTTTGCGGACCATTACGAAGGGAGAAGTGGTCATTTTCATTGATCCGAATCAGATTCTGTTCAAGAATGATGAGATTGAGATCATATCTCGTCTGATTGATGGCAATTATCCCGATTACGATCCGATCACGCCGAAAAGTTTTGAAACGGAAATATCCATCGAGCGCGAACATCTCATCAATGCGGTGAAGCTGGTCAGCACGTTCAGCGGAAAAGTGAATGACATCCGGATGAAAATGAAAGATGGAAAGAAAGTGCTGGAGGTATATTCAGTGAACCAGCTGCTGGGCGAGAATAAATACCTAGTTCCGATCAAGGCGAAAGGGGATGAGTTTGAAACCTCGTTTAATTGGCGGTATATGACGGATGGCCTGAAAAATTTCGGCGCGCAGGAACTGTTCTTCGGAGTGAATGGAAGCCATCGCGCCGCGATGCTGAAAAATCCGAACGATGTCTCTTATTTCTATATTCTGATGCCGATCAATGCGGATTAAATAAAAAATAGTCGCTTGTGGCGACTATTTTTTATTTGTACAGAATAATTTCTTTTACTGTTTCATTTTTCTGATTATCCACTACCCGTAGTTTGAGGGAATTCTGCAGCAGGATATTTTTCGGCGCAAGATTGAACTGATAGGTCATTGATTTGCCCAGTAGTCCGACGCGATTATCCATGAGCTCGTTATTGAACAGAAGCTGGATCTGCGAGATGTCGTTTTGCGAGGTTATATCCGCGGATATTGGAATGACCGCAGTGATGAATGATCCGTTTTTCGGCGCGGTCACCGTGATCATCGGCGCGCCGGTTGCCGCGGCTGCGGTCGCTGCGGTCTGAGCGCCTAATGGAATCTGCCGGTTATAGAGTTGGGAAAAATTCGGCACATTCTGCTGAGCCCACTGCAGGACCGGATCTTCCCAGTTCTTGAATTGCGGATCGTTTTCCGGCTGGAGCGGCTGCGGGCCGGTCGGATCATTTTTGTCGATATAGAAGAGAAGATCGTGGATCTGCGGATAACTCTGTCCGCCGACCGTATAATTTGCGATGTAATTCTTATCAAACATCGGTTTTTGGGACGCATACGGGTCCGGTTTGTTGAATGACACCAAGGGGCGGTTCACCAGGGCTTGCCGCATGAAATCGCTCCAGATCGGCATTGCGGCAAGTACGCTGGATCCGTTTTTCACCATAGCCTCATTGTCGTTATTGCCGACCCATACGCCGACCACGAGATCCGGGGTGTAGCCGATGGTCCAGGCGTCGCGATAATCATTGGTGGTTCCTGTTTTCAGGGCGACTTCATGGCCGGGGAATACCGTCATCGCCAAGCTTGCCGAAAGGAAGAGTCCGGAACGCGCGTTGACGTCGGAAAGAATATCATTGATGAGCCGCGGATATTGCGGATCGATCACTTTGCTTGAGATATCTTTGTATTCTTCCACGATATTTCCTTTGGAATCCATAACAGAAAGCACCATGGTCTGCTGATGCTTGATTCCTTCCTGTGCGAATACGGTGTATCCGCCGACCAGATCTTTCAGGGTGACTTCTCCGCCGCCGAGCACCAGAGACAGGCCATACCGGCTTCTTTCGGTGAGCGTGGTGATGCCGAAATCTTTCGCCAAACCGAGCATCTTATCGATACCGGCGATATACAGGACTTTCACGGCGGGAATATTGAGCGATTGGGACAACGCATCGCGCAAGGTGACCGGACCTTTGAATTTTCCGCTGTAATCTCCGGGTTTATAGCTGTTTTCCGGAATGCCGGTCGTATCGAATTCAGTTTCCGTATCAAAGACAACCGTGTCCGGCGTGAGACCTTTTTCAAATGCCGCCGCGTAGGCGAATGGTTTGATGGAAGAACCAGGCTGGCGCAGTCCCTGGGTGACGACATTGAAATTTCCTTCGAATTTGCAGTTTTTTGTCGGCACGCACTGATCCGGTTCCGGCGGCGCGAAATAATTTTTCGATCCGACCAGCGCCAGTATCTGCCCGGTGGCGGCGTCCTGCGCCATCAACGCCGCGTTATTGCCGCCGTAGAGGGCTTCATCGCGCGCAGATCCATTCAGCACCGCCTTTTCGGCGATCTGCTGCAGATTCCAATCGAGCGTGGTGATGACATTCAGGCCGGCGGTCTGCACGTAGTCCTGTCCGTACTTTTTATTCAGATAATCCTGCACCTCCAAAACAAAATGCGGAGCTTTCAGGTCTGTCGCCTGCGGTGCCAGCTGGATTTTCATTTTTTGCGCCTGTTTCATTTCATTCT
>CAYUKW010000023.1:0-9079 GCA_964445395.1 uncultured Candidatus Saccharibacteria bacterium | reverse complement strand
GCCTGCGGCGACCCGTCGGGACGAGGCCGTAGGCTGTCATTTTTCGCCGGAAAAAATGAACAGCCGGTTCTGCGGCGAAAAGCAGTCGGAGCGAAGTTACTGCGTACTGAAAGTCATTGAGAACGAAACAGTCCCATCGACATTATCCACTATCTTGGAAAGCGGCAGATTCACATTCTGCACGCCGGAACCGATCAGCCTGTTTTTAAAATCAATGACCGCCGCTTCGCTGGATGCTTTGCCGATCAGGAATACGCTTCCCTGGTCCGGACTGAACGATATGCGGTCCATGCTGATGGCGCCGAGCAGTTTGTCCACCGTATTCAAAAATGGAGACCACGCCTTGCTGCGCTGCATCGCGTAGGCGGCTTTCTCCGTGAACGCATTGAATACTTTCGCGTCCTTCTGCAATTTTTCCACCTCGATTCCATTGGGAAGCGATACCGTCCCCTGGATCTGGTCGGCGACCGATGCCGCAATATGCGCAAAAAAACTGTCGGTGACTATGAAAATAATTATGAACGATACGAACACCGACAACGCCACATTCCTCCATAATTTCACAAATGCGGTGACCTGCGAATACCAATACTCCTTTTCCGTGCCAACGGCCATCAGGCTGATGAACGCGTCTCCGCTGCGGTCGATTGTGCCGCGAAATGCGCTTCCGATCATCGCGACCCAGGAAAGCGGGACGCCGTCGAATCCCCGCAGCGCAAGCTTGGTCACCTTGTAATGGAATTGAATCTCGATGACCTGGGATATCTCCTCTTCAAATGCCTGCGTTATCAGGATGAAACTCTGGATCGATCCGCCCCATTGGCTGGCGTAAAAAGTGCTGATTCTCCTGAGCTCCCTGACGATCACGTCCTTGAAATCTTCAAATGAGATCTCCCGCGGTCCGCCGCCGTCCATTTTGACCAGTTTCCAGGACGCGAAATAATTGAAATACACGCTGCCATTCTTCAGAATAATGAAATCGATGCCGTCGCTGGAAATATGGATCACCACCTGCGGCTTTCCCTGTTCAACGCCGACCCCGAATTCTTTTATCGCCCGGGAAATCGCCAATGCCGGAAATTCAACGGCCGCCGGAGAAAAACCGGCCGCCATCAGCGCGTCCGCGTAACTGTCGACAATGTCGCGGCTGGCGAATGCGCTTAAAAAATCAACTTTATTATCCTTTTCTTCCACCTGCTCCCATCCCGCATATACTGATTTGAAATCAACGGGGGAAATGCTCTGCAGATTCAATTCGATCGCCTCCCGCTTATTTTCCTTGTCCAGAGCCGGCAGCGAAAATATCTGCGCATACACCGCGGATGACGGCAGCAGCGCGATGACCGGAATCTTTTCTTTCTTCCCGGGACTGAATTGTTCTTTCAATGCTTTCAGCTGCGCGATAAGCCGGGCTTTATCCTTTATGATCCCGCCCTCAATGATTCCCGGCTCGAGCAGAATGCTTTCTTTTCTGAATTCCTGCGGCGCCTGGCCGCCTGCCGGCCCCGCCGCGTTCACGATTTGCGCGATACGGATGCCCGCATCTTTCAGCTCAATGCCGGCGATCCGTTCCTTCGGCAGGATCAGGCGCCAGAAAAAATCATTTATTGTATTCAGAATACCCATGATTTTATTATACCCTAAAAGTCCGCAACGTTAGTTTACAGCGCCACCTCGGTGATTGATTCCAGCTTCACCTCGCCGGTAACGGCATCGACATCCACCACTCCCTGAAATCTGCGGTTTTTCGTCTGCGCTTTTCCGAGCGCGGTAATCTGATCCTTGCCCAGGCCGACGCAGACCGGCGCGATCGAATCCTTGCATACCGTCACATCCGCGGTGCTGCCATCGGCGAACGTAATCGTATATGAGGATGCAAATGTCTTATCCCGTATGATGCGGAGAAAAGCATCCTGAATTCCGGACTGCGAAGCCGCGAACGCCCGTGAATTAAGCCTGAGCCCGAACTCCGACTGCGTGGCCAGAAGATTGCCCGCGAGGAGCGCGATCGTAATTTCAGTGATCAAACCTCCGATCATCAGCACCAGCGGCAATGCGGCGATTCCGCCCCTGGTCGAAAGTCCATAAAGTCGAAAGTCCATAAAGTCTGAGAAAATATTTTTCATAATAATTTATCTGCTCAAACTGATAAGCACGTCATCGACGCGCGGAGTCGCGTTGGCGGTGTCAAAAATTATCTTGTACTGGAAATATCTCGCATTATTATAGGACGCCTGGCTGATCGCAGACTGGATATTCGGTCCGATCGGAGCCATTGCCAGACCATAATTCCACGGACCGGCCGGATTATTGGACACCGCCAATTTGAATTGCACCTTGGCGCCGGACGGCTGGTTCCCCTGCCACATGAACGTATTAAAACCCACGCCGCCGGCATATCCGGTATCATAGATGCTGGAAATAACCTCGCAGGTTTCCGATGACGCACTGCACGTCGTGAGTGTCGGAGAAATCGCTCCGCCGACGGACGAAAAATCCACATTTGCGGAGGACGAAAATCGGCTGTTTACCAACGTTGTCGGCCCGGCCTGTCCCGAACCGCCGGACCAATCCGTCTGCCGGACGACGAAATTTCCCGATCGGGTCACGTAAAATGAATCAGTGATGGTCCGCGTGGACCCGCCGGTTGAAAAACCGGTTTCCACGGTTATTTTTTGGGTTGACGGATCGTCGGTCGGCGCATTATATGCCGCCTGAATGTTGCCGCTGCCGTCCCGGGACACATTGTCGACATAGAATGACCGGGTATACGTGACGCCTCCGGCGACCACCGCTTCCGTGCCCGACTGCAATACCAGCGCGCCCGTGGAAGTCGCCAGACGATATCGGTTGGCGGTTCCTTTTGCCGTTCCATACAATCCGGTCCAATTGCCGTCAGCAAACGACCGCACAGAATCCAAGAGCGCATCGTTGATGACCGAGGCGTTGCGATTTTTTGTGGAAAGATCGTTTGTCTTCGTGATGACTAAAAATGAACCGGTGATACCGCCGATAATCAGAATGCCCATGCTGAGCGCTATGAAAATTTCAATCAAGGATTGCCCGCTTTTAGATTTCTGAATCATTGGATATATTTTACCATTATCCCCGTCGCATTATTGCTCGAAACAATAAAGAGCGAAATTTTGATTACAAGTATTAGAATAATAAGTTCCATTTCCAGGCCCGATTGAAGACCATGCAAAATCAGATCGAGTTGAATCGCCATAATATCCGCTAAGGAAAAATCCATTACTCCAATTAGAGCACGAACCATTGGAGTTTGTTATGGCACCGCTATATAAAGTATTTGTCCACACGGCGGAAGAGACAGCTCCCCCGCTTTGACTGACATTGATCGGAGCAGCCAAAGATCCATCAATCAGATCACTCCAATTATTCGCGATTCGCGTGCCATTCAACAACATATAACCGCCTGCCGATTGGTGAATCCGAGAAGCCGCAGATGTTCCATTATCGCTTATCCATGCCTTCCAAGTTCCTCCGAGACTGACTCCGGTCGCGGCGGTCTGGCATTTAGCGTCAGCGCCCGTGATGCCGCCAAGATTTCCATTATACGTGCCGCTCGTCGCAAACACGCGGAACGGAGTCATCGCGGTAACTTCGCCGCTCTGCGATCCTTCACCGGCCGCGGTTACCGCGGAAACTTTATAATAATACGATGTATTGCCAGGAAGACCACTATTCGTATACGTCAACACAGCGCCCAGGGTCGTTAATAATGTTTCTGATCCGGACGTCGTGCTGCGATATATCTTATAATTCGTTATTGCGGAACCACCATTACCGCTCGGAGCACCCCACGTCACCGTAATCGAACCAGCCCCCGAAGAAGCGGCAACATTCGTCGGCACAGCCGGCAATGAGGCCACTGCGCTCGTCTCTCCGCTCTGCCCTCCTTCTCCGACACCGTTCACCGCGGATACTTTATAATAATACGTCACGCCATTCGTCAATCCGCTGTCGGCATAGGCAAGTACATTCCCGATCGTGGCCACCAGCGTTTCACTTCCGGAAGAAGTGCCGCGATAGATAGTATAATTCGTTATCGCCGATCCGCCATTGGATGCCGGCGCAGACCAAGCAAGATTGACGCTTCCCAGAGAATTCCCGGTATTCGCGGAAACGCCCGTAGGCGCTCCGGGAACCGCGGGCGGCTGCTCAAAACAATATAATGGCAATTGAGTAGTACCCGGACAGCCGGTAGGAGTCTCATTATATGACCATTTATAATCCCCTGATCCGGAATAACCGACTTGTCCGTGAAATCCTGATGACGCGTTGGTCCAATTATTGCACGTGCCGCCCACTTCCTGGATTGAACCGTCCGCAGCGGTATTTGTCCAGACAGAATTGAAGGTCGATCCGCCGCTCTGATTGATGCCGATATTGGTCGCGATATTTCCATCAATCAAATCGCTCCAACTGTTCGCAATCCACGTACCGTTCAACAGCGCATACGGTCCGCCGGACTGATAGATCCGGGAAGAAGCTGCCGTACTATTGTCACTCAGCCACGCTTTCCAAGATACTCCGCCAAGACTGGCTCCGCTCGCAGCGGTTTGGCATTTCGCATCAGCTCCGGATAATCCTCCCAGATTTCCATTATACGTCCCGCTGGTCACAAAAACCCGCAGCGGATCAACCTGGGAAACTTCATTGCTCTGCGGTCCTTCGCCGACAACATTGATCGCTGAAACTTTATAATAATAGGCTCTGCTCCGGATCAAAGCGCTATCGGCATCAGTATACGCAAGCACATTCCCGACCGTCGCCACTACTGTTTCCGCGCCGGAAGAAGTGCCGCGATAGATAGTATAATTCGTTATCGCGGAACCGCCGTTGGATGCCGGCGCAGACCATGCGAGCGCGATAGCGGCGCTTTGCGTCGATGTCAGGTTTTGCGGCGCTGATGGCAGCACCGAAGATCCGAAACTGGCTTCCCCGCTCTGCGCGCCTTCACCGATTGTATTCACCGCTGAAACTTTATAATAATACACGCCGCCTTGCCCAATGCCGGAATCGGTATACGTCAGCACATTGCCGACGGTTGCCAGGAACGTCTCGCCGCCGGAAGAAGTGCCGCGATAAATCTTGTAATTGCTGATGGCGACTCCCCCGGTAGATGCGGGCGGCTGCCAATTCAGCGTTATTTTGCCGATGCCGTCGGATGCCGCCAGATTCAGGGGAGCTGACGGAAAAGTGCCGATGACGGATTTCAGAATCAATCCGCTGTCTTTTAAGACCGATATATAGCGGACCGTCGAATGATTATTGGAAAGCGCCAAAGATATGGCATGCGCGGCCAAAGGCGCACCGGCGACCTTTTCAAAAATAATATCATCAGTCGCGCCTTGCGCCGGAACCAGAAAATCAATTCCCGGATAGATATTCACGGTGGCGGTAACCGTGCCGGCGGCGTAACTGTCGCCATAGAATACTTTATAAAAATGGCCGCCGGCGGTCATCGCGTCCAGATGCACGCCCCATTTTGCTCCCTGATCCTGGGAAACGGCTTTTTGCCGCGCGTCGATCAATTGCGCGACAAGCTGATCGGTCGTGGAATCCAATAATTTCGTTGAACGCAATAATAACGGCAGATTCAGGGAAACAGCGGTTGCGACCACAATCGTAATACCCAACACGATCAGAATCTCCATGAGCGTGTAGCCGCCTGCGGACGCGACAGAGCGAAATAGCGTGATTCCTTTTTTGCCCATAAGCATAGTTTAACCGTTAGAGATTATTACACCCCTCCCACGAGCTGATAAATCGGCACAATGACCGACAGCGCGATGGTGCCGACCAGCAAACCGATCATCAGCAGTAACGCCGGCTCAATCAATGAAACCATGGTTTTTACCGACGCATCGACTTCCGATTCATAAAAGGTGGCCAGCGTCTGCAGAATATCTTCAATATGCCCCGCCTTTTCCGAAATGGCGATCAGATTCGTAACCACCAGCGGAAATACCGCTTCGCGCCGGAACGCCTCTCCGAGCGTAAGGCCTTTGGCAAGCCCCTCGCGCGAGATCCGCTGCAGACTCGCTTTTATCTTTTCCGAACCGACCGCGTCGGCGGTTATCTCCAGCGACGTGATGATCGGCAGCCCGGCTTTCATCAGGGACGAAAGCGTGCTCGCGAACCGTTCCAGCGCCATGCGCTCCATGACATTGTTTATGACCGGCAGCTTTGTGGCGATAAAGGACATGGTTTTTTTGCCGGAATTTGTTTTCAGCAGGAAATACCAGCCGCCGAACACGCCGATGGCGATTGCGGGGAACACAATGATCGCGTATTGATTCAGCGTGAGGCCGACCGCAAACACAATGCGGGAGAACAGCGGCGGCGTGAATCCCGATCCCGAAAAAACGCCGGCGATTTTCGGCAGGGCGAACGTCGCCAGCAGCAGCAGCATCAAAAACGACATTCCCAGCAGGATGACCGGATAGATAAGCGCGGCGGTGACTTTGCTGCGCAGTTCCTGCTCTTTCGTGAGCGACACGCTCAGATTGTCCAGAACCTGGCTGAGATTTCCGGAGACTTCTCCGGCTTTTATGAGATTGATGAATACCGGAGAAAAATAATTCGGGTAATTCACGAACGTGGTATAGAACGGATTGCCTTTTTCCAGATTCGTCCGTATCTCGATGAGCAGCGCTTTCAGCGCCGGCTTGTCGAAATCATTTATCAGAATATTGATGGCGCTGAACAGATCAGTGCCCGATTTCAGCATCAGCGAAAGATACCGGGTCAGGAAAACCTTGTCAGATACGGTCACCGTCTGTCCGAAAATTTTCCCGCCGACGCCCATGACGGATTTTACCGATTTTATGGAAATCGGCCGCAACCCCTTGCTCATGAGCACCTGAAGAACCTCCGACGGACTTGCCGCGTCAGTATCGCCTTCTATGATTTTCCCGTCACTTTGCTGGGATGCCGTGTAATGAAAACGCATACATTATTCGCGGATAACCCTTAATATTTCTTCCACGGTTGTCATGCCCCGTTCAACTTTCCGGATTCCGTCCTCAAACATGCTGATCATCCCCCGCTTGCGCGCGAGCTTCCGCAATTCATCCAATGAAAAACCCGGCTCGGCGATATATTTCCTGATCTCTTCGTCCACGTTCATCGCTTCGAATATGCCGATTCTGCCGCGGAGCCCGGAATGTCCGCACTTTGAACAGCCCTTGCCGCGATAAAATTCTTTCGCCGGAACGTATCCTTCGGCGCCCAGCGCTTTCATCTGGTTCTTGATGATTTCCACGATCGCGCCGCTCGGCTTGTAGGATTCGATGCAATCGGAACAGATCTTGCCGACCAGCCGCTGCGCCATCGCCAGGTTCAATACGGCAGCCACCAGAAACGGCTGGATATTCATATCAAACAGCCGCGGAATGACGGTCGGCGCGTCGTTCGTATGGACTGTGGAAAGCACCAAGTGGCCGGTCAGCGCGGCATTCACGGAAATTTCCCCGGTTTCCTGATCGCGGATTTCACCCACGAGAATGATATTCGGATCCTGCCGCAGCAGCGCGCGGAGCGCGTCCGCAAACGTGATTCCCGCCACCGGATTGATCTGGGTCTGATTCACGTATTTGATATTGTATTCGATCGGATCCTCGATGGTCACAATATTCACTTCCGGCTTGTTCAGCAGATTCAGAATCGAATACAGCGTCGTTGTTTTTCCGGATCCCGTCGGGCCGGACACCAGCACCATGCCGAATGTTTTTTTGATATTTTCCTGGATGATCTTCACCGTATCCTCAAGCATGCCGATTTCTTCAAACGAAAGCGGCCGCTGCGCTCCGGCCAGCAGACGCATTTCCACCTTCTCCCCGTAAAACGTAGGGATGACGGACACGCGGAGATCGATGAAATCTTTGCCGATACTTTCGCGGAAACGGCCGTCCTGGGGACGGGCATGTTCATCCAGTTTCAGGCCGGCGAGCAATTTGATACGCGCGGTGATCGGATCGTGCACCTCCTTCGGCAGGCGGACGATCTCCCGGAGCACGCCGTCAATGCGATAGCGGATCAGCAGCGAATCCTCAAAAATTTCCAGATGAATATCCGACGCGCGGGACGCTTCCGCATACGCCACGATGTTATCCACGATGGCCACGATCGGCAGATCCTGCGCCGACTCCTCGGCTCCGGCGCCGCGCGCGCGCAACGATGCGGTCACGTTCTCCTCGATCAGATTGCGGAAATATTCCGCGCTGCCTTTTGAATAGAACGAGCGCGCGTAATCCAGGTCATTCTTGGATGCAAGATACGGCCGGATATCGGTCTGCAGATACCGTCGGAGAAATTCAATCGCCGCCAGATCGCCCGGATCGTTCATGGCCACCGCAACGGATCCGTCGGTTTCCCGGCGGAATGCCACCGCGTGCCGTTCTATAGAAATATCTTCCGGCAAAAGGCGCAATACGGCCTCGTCCACATTCTGTGAAGAAAGATTCGCATTCTTCACCCCGAAATACGCGGACAGCAATTCATTGAAATATTCGGACGTGATGATGCCCCGGGAAATCAAAATATCAGGAACCGCCTGTCCCATGCGCCCGCCTTCAGCCACGATCTCGTCAAATACTTCCGCAGTGGTCAGTCCTTCGGCCAGTAATGATTCTTTCAATTTTTCGTTTGGGATTTGCATTGGATTTTGTAGTAAGTATGGTGCATCTGGATCCTGAATCAAGTTCGGGATGACACAGGAAAAAATCTAGAATTTAAATATCTGCCATTGCGGCATCTGCGCCAGCCACCTCCCTATAAGTATAGTAAATAATGCCGAAGGTAGCCAAAGGTAGTATAGCGCCAGACGCGGAGATTCCCGTTTTTGAAGGATGACTTCATAAAACGTAAGTCCAATGCTTGCCAGCAGATACACCGACAAAAGAACAAATGCGTACACGATCCAGCCCGGCGTGCCGGACAGAAACAAAGATGTCAGCAGCAGATACGGCTCAATCTGCTCAAAAAATCGTTCCTTGTATTTTCTGTTCACATACGTCGCGCTGGCAAAAAACAGCATTCCCATTCCGAGCGA